>NZ_JBNHFK010000011.1:0-108397 GCF_059090185.1 Arthrobacter sp. MDT1-49-2 | reverse complement strand
GACAAAGCTGAAGGGCCTGAGCCCGGTGCAATACCGTGCTCAGGCCCTCGCGGCCTAGACTTTTATTTGGCCAGTCCAACTTTCGGGGACCAGTTCATCGAGGGGCCCTTTTGTTATGCGCTCGACGGCGGCCGCGTCACCTCAGGCAGGCCGTGGGCAGACGTCCGCTGCTAGTCACCAGAAAGCGGCACATGGGGAACAGTGCAGAGCGGCGGAGGGGAAGCACCCTAAGAGTCCCCGACGGGGTTTTTAGCGCCGCCAGCCGGGGCGTCGACGGTGTCAGGTGAGGCGTGCTGGCCTGGCCCGGGTGCGGGGAGGCTACGCTCGAGGCTGTTGCGGGAGTCCGCGTTGCCGGACGCTGCGCTGCCCGGAGGCCGCGTTGCCTGGAGGCTGCTGCGGGAAAAGCCCCTAGTGCTTGACCTTCACCAGGACGGTCCCCATGGCCCGGTCGTGCAGGCCGCGCTGGTCGGCGTCGAACACAACCGCCGGAATCACCAGGCACAGCAGCACGGTGCGGACAATGGCGGCGGGAATCCCGGCAGGCATGCCGTTCATCTTCTGGACCTGCAGGCTGAAGACCCGGTGCCCGATGCTGTAGCCAAGCACCCCCAGCAGCACGATCTGCATGGCTGCGAAAACAGCCAGGATGGCGAAGTCATCGCCGCCAAACAGCCAGTAGGCGATCAGTGAGGCAACCGCCCAGTCAATCAGCAGCGCGCCCAGCCGCGGGCCTACCCGCGCTATCGAACCGGGACCGGTCTTGGGCCGGCCAAGGCGTTTGCCGGGCCAGGTGCTCTCGTCGGAGGGAGGGCCTTCCAGCCAGGAACCTAAATCGCTTCTATCGACCACCCTTAAAGACTACCCGGACCGGAAGGAGGGAAATAAACCCTTCATTATCACTGCCCTTAGTAGTTGCGGATAGGGTAGGTGAGAGACCATCGACTGCGTAACGTGCCGGAAACACACGCGTCACCGCCGGGAAACCGGGCCCGATTAGGGTCAGAGTGTCGCGCCGGACGGACGGGAAGACCCGGCTCCAGCCGGGTCGAGCAGCCCGAGGTCTTCCACCCAAACAGTTGTATAGGAGCACAGAAACGATGTTCAAGAACGCGGACGAGGTCCTCAAGTTCATCGCTGACGAGCAAGTGAAGTTCGTCGACATCCGATTCACGGACGTTCCCGGAGTGCAGCAGCACTTCAACGTACCGGCCAAAACCGTAGATGCCGATTTCTTCGTCAACGGTCAGCTGTTCGACGGCTCATCCATCCGCGGCTTCCAGGGCATCGCCGAGTCCGACATGCAGCTGATCCCGGACGTCACGACGGCGTTCATTGATCCGTTCCGCATGGAGAAGACGCTGGCACTGAACTTCTCCATCGTGAACCCCCGCACCGGTGAGCCGTACCACCGTGACCCCCGCGGCGTGGCCGAGCGTGCCGAGGCCTACCTGGCCTCCACCGGCATCGCCGATACCGCGTTCTTCGGCTCCGAGGCCGAGTTCTACATCTTCGACAACGTCCAGTACGAGTCCTCCCCCAAGGGCAGCTTCTACAAGGTGGACTCCATCGAGGCCCCGTGGAACAGCGGCCGCGAGGAAGAGGGCGGCAACCTCGGCAACAAGACCCCGTACAAGGGCGGCTACTTCCCCGTCGCCCCGGTGGACAAGCAGGCTGACCTGCGTGACGCCATCAGCGTTGAGCTGGACAACGTGGGCCTCGCAGTTGAGCGCGCCCACCACGAGGTCGGCGGTGCAGGCCAGGCCGAGATCAACTACAAGTTCACCACGCTGACCCACGCTGCGGATGACCTGCAGAAGTTCAAGTACATCGTGAAGAACGTGGCTGACGCGTGGGGCAAGTCCGCCACCTTTATGCCGAAGCCGATCTTCGGTGACAACGGTTCGGGAATGCACTGCCACCAGTCGCTGTGGAACGGCGGCGAGCCGCTGTTCTACGACGAGAAGGGTTACGCCGGTCTTTCGGACCTGGCCCGCTGGTACATCGGCGGCCTGCTCAAGCACGCCTCCGCCGTGCTGGCCTTCACCAACCCGACGGTGAACTCCTACCGCCGCCTGGTCAAGGGCTTCGAGGCTCCGGTGAACATGGTGTATTCGCAGGGCAACCGCTCGGCTGCCATCCGTATTCCGATCACCGGTTCCAACCCGAAGGCCAAGCGCCTCGAGTTCCGTGCCCCGGACCCCTCCTCCAACCCGTACCTGGCATTCTCCGCCCAGCTGATGGCCGGCCTGGACGGCATCAAGAACCGCATCGAGCCGGCCGACCCGATCGACAAGGACCTCTACGAGCTGCCGCCCGAAGAGGCACAGCACATCCAGAAGGCTCCCGGCTCCCTCGAAGAGGCGCTGGTTGCCCTGGAGAACGACAATGAGTTCCTGCAGGCGGGCGGCGTGTTCACCCAGGACATGATCGACAGCTGGATCGCTTACAAGCGCGAGTTCGAAATCCTGCCGCTGGCGATGCGCCCGAACCCCTTCGAGTTCGAGCTCTACTACGGCGTCTAAACCCTTTCGGGCTGTGACGTAGGAACCGAATAAACAGCAGGGCCGCATCAAAAGGTGCGGCCCTGCTGCGTTAAGCCGCAGCGACCTACAGCGTCACGCCGTCGGGCAGTTCCGGCGCATCGAACTTCTGCCGCTCGCACTCGGCCCTCAGCTGCGGGTAGGTGTCTGCAATCAGGTCCAGGATCCGGTTGCGGACCACCAGGTAGGCCTCGCCGACTCCAACCACGCCCCGGAACTCCTTCAGCTCCTCCTCGTAGGAGGTCTGCTGGTGGCGCAGGTAGTTCACGGTCAGCCGGTTCAGCCGGGACGGCGCCGTGGACAGGCTGGCAGGCGACTGTTTGCCCCGCAGCCGGCCGTTGAAATGCTCAATCGCCTTGCGCTGCACGTTCTCCCAGGGTTCGGGAGTGATGCGCAGGTCCAGGGCTTCGGCGACGGCGACCGCTGCCTTCTTCTTCACCAGCGCGCGTTCGCGGGCGGCCAGCTGGCGGTTGCGGGAGGCCTCCCGCGCCTTGCGGTACTCCGCAGTCGCCTCGATGGCCTCGACCCGCTCGAGGGAATACAGCTTCATCGGAGCGGCCTTGCGGGAGAAGGGATTGCGGGCGGTTTTATCCGGTTCCGGCAGGAAGGTTTTGATCTGCCCGTCGGTCCAGCCGCGTTCCTTCTTCAGGTCATTGGCAATAAGCATGCCCTCGCTGTTGGCGGGCTTGGGACGCGGCGGATGGTGTTTGCCTCTGGGCACGGTGCTCCTGCGCAAAATCGAAGTGGTGTGGTTGCCATTGTATTGAGCCGGCACTCCGCCAGCCTAAACACCCCCGGACGCAAAAACGCCGCCATCCCCTGGACGGGAACGACGGCGGAGACTTCCTTTTCGCTGTTAGGCGTCGGCTTCGGCGACAACCGGGGCAGGGGCCGGTGCTGCGTTCAGCATCGCGATTTCGGCTGCCGATACTCCCCCGGCAACCAGCGCGCATCCTGCCGCAATAGCGGTGATCTGTGCGGTCAGTCGTGATGTGGTGGTCCTGGTACGCGTCACAGCGACGTGCTTCAACATATAGCTGATGCTCCCTTCAAGAGGCATGGAGGAACTCCGGGCACACCGAAAGTCGGTGGGTTCCAAGGTGGTATGGCTTCAGTGCCGGAGTGATCATGCGGTTCGTCGCCCGAGGCGGACCGCGGGGATCAGGAGAGACTGCGCTTCAAACTCGCGCCTGCATCAGGTGTTTTACATGCCTGGCCTTCAGATCCTGTCCACTCCCCAGTCTAAGGGGATCAGCCGCGGCCCTCAAGGAGCGGCCCCTCGATACTGCAGTATGTTTGAACACATGCCCGTTACATCCGAACAGCTGTCCCTTCGCGTCGGTGAGGCACCGATCTCCGCAGAGTTCACCCGCCCGGCTGAACCGGCCGCCGTCGTCGTCATAGCGCACGGGGCCGGCACCGGAATGGAACATCCGTTCCTGACCGGCTTTGCCAACGCCCTGAACGACGCCGGCCTGGCGGCCCTCCGGTTCAATTTTCCCTACCGTGAAGCCGGCCGGAAGTTCCCGGACAAGGCACCGGTTGCCGTGGAGACGTGGAGAACAGTCATGGAAGCAGCCCTCTCCCGCAGCGGGGATACGCCGGTGTGGGCCTGCGGGAAATCGTTTGGCGGTCGAATGGCTTCCATGGCGGTTGCCGAAGGCATGCCCGCGGCGGGCCTGGTGTACCTGGGCTATCCGCTGCACCCGCCCGGGAAGCCCGAGAAGCTGCGGGATGCGCACCTGTACGGGATCAGCGTGCCCATGCTGTTTCTGCAGGGCACCCGCGACACGTTTGCGTTGCCGGGCGAACTGGAACCGGTGGTGGAGCGGATCGGCTCCAACGCACATATCCGGTACGTCGACGGCGGGAACCATTCCTTTGAAGTCCGGGGTCAGAAGCGTCCGGCCGAGGCGATCGGTGCGGCGCTGGCGGACCCGGTGGCTGACTTCGTGCGGCTCAGTTCGGACGCAGCGCGTAGGTAAGCAGGGCGTTGCCGGTGGACGTGATCTGGGAGCTTTTCAGCTCCAGCCGCGTGATGGGATCCTCGGGCCGGAAAAGCCGCTGTCCGCCGCCGGCCACAACTGGGTGGACCATCAGGGTGAGCTCATCCAGCAGACCGGCAAAGAGCAACTGCCGGACCACCGAGATGCTGCCCTGGATCCCGATGGTACCGCCCTCGGTTGTGCGGAGGTCTGCGACGAAATCCGCCAAATCTCCATCGATCAGGAAAGAGTTCTCCCACTCCAGCGGTCCGTCAAGGGTGCGCGAGGCCACGTATTTGCGGACGGGATTGATGAACAGTCCGAACTCGTCGTTGTGTGCAGGGTCCGGCCAGTAGCCGGCCCACTGCTCATAAGTGGTGCGCCCCATCAGCACCGTGTCCATGCCGGACAGCGCCGCTTCCATGGCCGGTCCCATCTCCTCGTCGAAGTGGTCGAACTGCCAAAGGTTCGGTGATTCCACGACGCCGTCAACCGAGCTGAAAAGTGCTGAGGTAACCTTGCGCATGCCAACAGGTTCCGGGCTCCTGCTGCCCCTGTCAACGGGCTTCCGGGATGCTCCGGTGTGCCTCGGGCAGACCACCGGAATAGCGGCATAGTCTTCGGGCAGACTGTCCGTAGAGAAAGAGGGTGCCCGAATGGCAAGTCTGCCCATGAGGGTCCTGGCGCCCTATCTGCGGAGAACCCGGAAACCCCTGACTGCAACGGTGCAGCGGGCCTGGCAGAGGCTCACCGAAGATAAACACCCGGCACCGCCGCCCCGCCTGCTGCGAAGCCGGTACCGGATGGATGAACGCACCGTCAGCGGTTTCACCTGCTGGTCCGTATATCCGCGGACTCCGCTGTCCTCCCCCGCGCCCGCGGTGATGTATCTGCACGGCGGGGCGTACACCAGTCCGATCACCGGCTGGCACTGGCGTTTTATCGAACGTCTGGCGGCCGCAGGGTACCGGGTGGAGGTGCCGTTGTACGGTTTGGCGCCCAGGTACAACCACCGGGATGCCACGGCGTTCCTGGCCGCCGTGTACCGCTCAATCCTGTCGGAGTGCCCGCCGGACAAGGTGGCCTTTATGGGTGACTCCTCCGGCGGCGGACTGGCCCTGGCCTTCGCCGAACAGCTGCCGGGGCTGTCACTGCCCTTCCCGGGCCGGACGGTGCTGCTCTCCCCCTGGGTGGATATCGCTATGGCCAACCCCTGGCTGGCCGAGGTGGAAGCGCATGATCCGTGGCTGAGCCGTGCCGGCCTCCGGGTGTCCGCGGAGGCGTGGGCCGCCGGAGACCGGCTGGATGATCCGCGGGTGAGTCCGCTCAACGGCCACCTCGGGAATCTCCCGCCCACCGAGCTGTACGCGGGCACCCATGACCTGCCCTACCCGGACATCCAAAGGCTCGCACAACGGATGCGGAAAGCCGGCGTCCGGGTGACCCTGCATGTGGCCGAGGGTGGAGTCCATGTCTATCCCCTACTGCCGGTCCCCGAAGCCCGAAGGGCATGGAAACAGATGGCGCAGTTCCTGCAGTCCTGACCGGGCCGGCGGGAAGTCCGCTCACCTGCTCCCGGCCGCATCGCCCACAGACCCCTCTGCGAGGACTAGGCCCGCCCAGGAAAGTCCGGCGCCGCACATGATCAGAAGTACCCCCGTGATCCCCATGTGGAGAAGTCTAGCGCCGGTGCCGCCGGACCGGTTCAGGGCGCCCCGAAGACCGTCCGGTCCAGGAAAGCGTTGCGGAACTTCCCCTCAGGGTCCAGGCGCCCGGCCAGGGCCCTGAAGTCGTTGAACCGCGGGTACAGCGGCGCGAGCACGGCGGCCTCCGCCGCAAATACCTTCCCCCAATGGGGGCGTGGCGCGAACGGGGCCAAGGCTGCCTCGATGACCGGCAGGACGGCCTCGACCTCTGCCTGCATTGGCTTCCAGGTGAAGTGCAGGCCGATTCCGTCCCGGTGGTAGTTGCTGCTGAGCCACAGCTCGTCGGCGGCCATCGAGCGTATTTCGGAGACCAGCAGCAGCGGCGCGATCTCCGGTGCCAGAGCGCGGACCGCCCGGATCGCTTCCACCGCATGTTCCCGGCCCACGAGGTACTCCGATTGCAGCTCCTCGCCGTTGCTGGGCGTGAAGGCGAGCCGGAAGTGCGCCAGCCGGTCCGACCACGGCCCGGGCACGCCCAGCTGCTGGGTGCAGTGATCGGCAGCCACGCCCGGCACCGGGTGCAGGGCTCGGTCCGCCGGGGTCCCGCCGTAGAACACGTCCGGCACCTCCCGGGCATCGTCCATACGGCTCTTGAGCCACGCCTGGCCAACGGTCTCTCCGGTCCAGTCCGTGAACAGGCTGACGCTGTAGGCGGCGGACATGGCGGCGTCGAAATCGGCCAGCACTGCCTCCCACGACAGTCCGGTGAAGACGTCCTGGCGCACCTCGAAGGCCGGTTCGACCCGCAGGGTCACGCGATGCAGCACGCCGAGGGCGCCGAGACCCACGACCAAACCGTCGAACTCGCCGTCGCCCTTGCGCACTGTCCGCATCTCGCCGTCCGCAGTAACGAGTTCCAGGCCGACGACGGCGGTGGCGAGGTTCCCGTTCGCGCTTCCGGAGCCGTGGGTGGCGGTGGCGATGGCGCCCCCGACCGAGATGTGGGGCAGCGAGGCGAGGTTGTGGAGGGCAAAGCCGCGCCGCTGCAGGTGCTCGGCGAGAATCCCGTACCGGATGCCCGCACCGACGGTGACGGTGCACGCATCCCCGTCGAGATCCATGCCCGCGGGGAGCGCTTCCAGTGAGACCAGGGTCCCCGCACTGTCGGCTATGCCGTTGAAGGAGTGCCGGGAGCCAAGGACACTAACCCGTCCGGCGCCGGCCACCGTCTGCTGCAGTTCGGCAAGCGAAGCGGGTGCCACCATGTGCCGGGCACCGTACTCGTAATTACCCGCCCAGTTGAGCCTGTCGCGTACCTGTTCCCCGAGCATGGTTGTCCTTAGTCTGGCCGGTGTCGCGGCAGCGGGACGAGAAGCTGCCGGGATGTCATCCGAAAGGGAGACCGCCATCGTACAGCCTGCAGACCGCTTCCTGTGCCGGATACATCGGGGGTGCCGGGCACGGGCAAGAGGCCGAACGCCTCCGCCGGCCGTGTCAGGGTGTTCGCTCGTAGTGCCAGTGCGTTCCGTCCACCACGAGGCGGTGGCGGGAACGTTCCGATCCGCCGGACACCGCGCCGCCGGACACCGCACCGTCGTAGTCGGCGTCACCCTCCCAGGCGAAGACGGTGGCCGGTTCGTATCCGTCCAGCCGCCGGGTCCGGAAGGTTTCCGGCACGGTGTCCGCGATCCGGGCAAGGGCTCCCCGCGCTCCGTCCGGGCTGCCGCACAGTCCGTACAGGGTGACCCAGGTGGGGGTCACCAGCTGCATCAGGCCGTTGCGGTGGCGCTCCAAGGCATCCTCCGGTGTCAGCCAAAGGTAATTGAGCAGTTCGCCCGGGTTGAGCCGGATGGTGCCTTCGGGAGCGGCGGCGGCAAAGAACCACGTTTGGTAGCGCCGCGGGATGTTCTCCGGCGGGATCCAGCAGGACAGCGGCACCAGGGCATCGGGAAGCAGGGACAGTCCGGTCTCTTCAGCCGTTTCCCGTACCCCTGCCAGCCGGGCTGCCTCCGCTTCGGAAGTGGTGTCGATGCGGTCTTCGGGGTCCACCCGTCCGCCCGGAAAAACCCAGGCGCCGCCGAATGATCCGGCCGTCGGCCGTTCCAGCAGCAGCACCTCCGGGCCGGTGTCGGAGTCCCGGAGTAGCACAACGGTGGCCGCCGTACCGGTAAGTTCGCTCATGTCCAGAGCATAGCGAAATCCGGGGGCGGCCACCGTCGGGAGGCTGTTTCGGGGCTAAAGGACCTTGGCCAGGAAGTCCTGCAGGCGCGGGGCCTGCGGGGCACCGAAGAGCTGCTCCGGGGAGTTTTCCTCCACAATGTAGCCGTCTGCCATGAAGATGACGCGGTCGGCCACTTCACGGGCGAAGCCCATCTCGTGCGTGACCACCACCATGGTCATGCCCTGCTCCGCCAGGTCACGGATGACCTGCAGCACTTCGCCCACCATTTCCGGGTCCAGCGCGGACGTCGCTTCGTCAAAGAGCATCACGTCCGGCTTCATGGCCAGGGCACGGGCAATAGCCACACGCTGCTTCTGGCCGCCGGAGAGCTGGGCCGGGCGCGCATTCGCCTTATCTGCCAGGCCGACCCGGTCCAGCAGGGCCAGCGCGGTTTTCCGCACTTCTTCCTTGGACGCCTTCTTCAGCTGCACCGGCGCCAGCATGATGTTCTCCAGCACGGTCATGTGCGGGAAAAGGTTGAAGTGCTGGAAGACCATGCCGATGTGCTGACGGACCTCGTTGAGGTTCACCTTCGGATCGGTGAGGTCGATGCCGTTGACCTTGACCGTGCCGTCGCTGATGTCCTCCAGCTTGTTCAGGCACCGCAGGAAAGTGGACTTGCCGGAACCGGACGGGCCGATAACGCAGACCACTTCGCCTTCGGCCACGCTGACGTCCAGGCCCTTGAGGACCTCGTTGGACCCGTAGGACTTCCTCAGTCCGATGGTTTGGATCTTGCTCACTTGTTGAACCTCTTATCCAGGACGTCCGCCAGCTTGGTCAGCAGCGTAATGACGATGAAGTACAGGGCGGCCACAATGATCAGGACCTCCGCGGTGCGGAAGTTCACGGCGTAGACCTGCTGGCCCTGGTAGGTCAGCTCCGCGAAGCCGATCACGGCCAGCAGGGACGTGTCCTTCAGCGTGATGACGAACTGGTTGATGAAGGAGGGTGTCATGATCTTGATGGCCTGCGGAATGATGACCTTCTGCATGGTCTTGCCGTAGCCAAGGCCCAGGCTCCGTGCCGCTTCCATCTGACCGGGGTCCACTGACTGGATGCCGCCGCGAACAATTTCGGTCATGTAGGCGCCCGCGTTCAGGCTCAGGGTCAGAACGCCGGCGGTGAGCACGTCCACGGGCTGGCCGATGATCTGCGGCAGGCCGAAGTAGAAGAAGAACGCCTGGACCAGCACCGGGGTGCCGCGGAAGATGCTCACGTAGATGGTTGCAAGGCCGCGGAGCACCTTGATGCTGCCGACCTTCAGGAAGCCGAAGAACACGCCCAGGATGAGGGCGAAGAAGAGCGAGAGTGCCGTTGCCAGCAGGGTCAGGCCCAGGCCCTTCGCGAAAGCGGGGGCGTTGTCGGTGACCAGGGCCCAGAAGCTGGAGTCCGCGGCACCTGCCTCAAGGTAGGTGTCCAGGATTTCCTGGTACTGCCCGTTGTCCTTCAGTTCGGCCAGACCCTCATTGAACGCGGCGAGAAGCTCGGGGTTGGTGCCCTTGTTCACGGCGAAACCGTAGGAGCTGCCGGCTTCCTTCTCAGTGACGGTCTTCAGCCCGTTGCCGGATTTCACACCGTAGGCGAGCACCGGGTAGTCGTCGAAGACGGCTACCGAGCCGCCGGCCTTGACGTCGTCGTACATCTGCGCCGACTGGGCGAACGCCACCACCTCGAAGCCGTACTGGCCCTTAATGGAGTCCGCGAAGGCCTGGCCTTCGGTGCCTGTCTTGACGGCTACCCGCTTGCCGCGCAGGTCTTCGTAGGACTTGACGTCGTTATTGTTCTCGGCGACGGCCATCTGGATGCCGGACTCGAAGTACGGGTCCGAGAAGTCGAACACCTGCCGCCGCTCATCCGTGATGGACATCCCGGCAATAACACCGTCCACCTGATTGGACTGCAGGGACTGCAGCGCCGCATCAAAGCCGAGGGACTGGATTTCAACGTCGAAACCCTCCTCCTCCGCGATGGCGTTGATCAGGTCCATGTCGATGCCCACGAGTTCACCGTTTTCACGGAACTCGAAAGGCGCAAACGTGGTGTCGGTTCCGATAACGAAGGTTTCACCCTCCACGCCGTCCGCCGCGAAGGCCCCGGCCGCAGGTACCCCAAGCAGCAAAGCCAGGGTTGCGAGGAAGGCGGTCAGCGGTGCGGCCAGTCTGGCCAACCCCTTTGTAGCCCGTTTGCCACTAAGCAAAATAAACGTCTCCTAGCTCTTTCACTGCGGCTGGCGCCGCAAATGCCCCCATAGAGACTACCTAGAGCAGTGGCAATGCAACGAACCGGAGAGGCCCGTGGAAACGTGAGCTACGTCCCGTAGCCGTAGAAATACCGTTCGAAAACCGCCCGCGCATGCCGGGTGTCGCGCAGGTAGTCCTCCTCCAAAACCCCGCCCTGACCTGCACCGTAACCGCACCAGCGGGCCACGGCATCCAGTTCCCGGCGCGAGGCGGGCAGCACGTCCGGGTTGCGTCCGCCGCGGATAACATTTGCGCTTCGGATCCGGCTGGCCAGCAGCCAGGCGTGACGCAGAATCGACACGTCGGCAGCGGGAAGGAGGCCGGCGGCCTCGATGGCGTCCAACGCCGGCAGGGTCGCCGTCGTCCGCAGATCGGGGATGGCATGGGCGTGCTGCAGCTGCAACAGCTGGACCAGCCATTCGACGTCGCTGAGCCCGCCGCGCCCCAGCTTCAGCTGGCGGGACGGGTCCGCACCCCGGGGCAGGCGTTCGGATTCCACCCTTGCCTTGATCCGCCGGATTTCGCGGATGTCCTTTGCCGTGACGTCCTGCGGGTAGCGAACCGGATCAATGAGGGCCATAAAGTCCTCGGCCAGCGCGTCGCTGCCGGCCATGGGACGCGCCCTTAGCAGCGCCTGCGCTTCCCAAATGAGCGACCACCGCTCGTAGTAGCCACGGTAGGACTCAAGGCTGCGTACCAGCGGCCCCTGCCTGCCTTCGGGACGGAGCCCGGCGTCAAGAACCAGCGGACGCTCGGCGAGGACCGCCGGTGTGCAGGGCTGCTGCAGGAACGTGGATATCTGGGCCACGATCTTCTCGGCCTGCGCCTGGGCTGCTGCGGGATCCGCGCCGGGCAGCGGGCGGTGCACGTACATCACATCGGCGTCCGAACCGTAGCCGATTTCCCGGCCGCCCTGCCGGCCCATGGCCACCACCAGCAGCTCCGTGATTTTCTCGCTACCGGCAAACACTTCTGCCTCGGCCACGTGCAGGGCACCAAGCACCGCGGCGCGGTCCGCATCAGCCAGCGCCCGGCCAACCTCCTCCTGGCTGAGCAGCCCGGCACTGTCGGCGATGGCGATGCGCAGCATCTCCCGCCGGCGGATCAGGCGGATCAGCCGCATGGCTTCCCCGGGGCGCGGGTGGCGGGACATCTTGGATTGGATCTCCTGCCACTGCGCCTCGAAGGGTGCCGGAACCAGATCCTTGTCGGAGCCGAGCCAGGCAGTGGATTCAGGGGAAACCTCCAGCAGGTCGGTGATGAACCGGCTGGAGGAAAGAATGGAGCACAGCCGCTCCCCCGCGGCGGAGGAATCGCGGAGCATCCCGAGATACCAGTGCGTGTCCCCCAGTGATTCGCTGAGCCGGCGGAAGCCGAGCAGCCCGGCGTCCGGGTCCACGCCGTCGGCGAGCCAGGCCAGCAGCACCGGCAGCAGCTGGCGCTGCAGGGCAGCACGCCGGCTGACCCCCACGGTCAGGGCCTCTATGTGGCGCATGGCGCCGCGCGGGTCGGCATAGCCCAGGGCGGCGAGCCGGGCCTGCGCCGCCTCCGGGCTGAGCCGGACCTCATCCGCGCTGAGGTTGGCGGCTGTGCTGAGCAGCGGTCGGTAGAAGATACTTTCATGGAGTCCGCGCACAAGCCGTTTGGTCCGCTGCCACTGCTCGCGCAGACGGTCGGCACCGGGGCGCCCGGGCGCCAGCGCACCGGCGCTGGCCTTGGCCAGGGCCCGCAGCGCCGCGTCGTTTTCCGGCATCAGGTGGGTGCGGCGCATGTGCACCATCTGGATGCGGTGCTCGAGCACCCGGAGGTACCGGTAGGACTCGTCCAGTTCCCGGGCATCGGTACGCCCGATATAGCCTGCGTCGCTGAGGGCGGCAATGGCGGCCGTGGTGCCGCGCACCCGCAGGGATTCGTCAATGCGGCCGTGCACCAGTTGCAGCAGCTGGACGGTGAATTCCACGTCCCGCAGTCCCCCGCTGCCCAGTTTGAGCTGGCGGGCCTCCTCGCTGGCCGGAATGTTGTCGGTGACCCGGCGGCGCATGGCCTGCACGGATTCCACGAATCCGTCCCGCTCGGAGCTGGTCCAGATCAGGGGTGCCACGGCCTCCTCGTAGCGCCGGCCCAGGTCCGGATCCCCGGCCATGGCCCGGGCCTTGAGCAGTGCCTGGAACTCCCAGCTGTGTGCCCACCGCTGGTAGTAGTTCATGTGCGAGTCAAGGGTCCGGACCAGCTGCCCGTCCTTGCCCTCCGGGCGGAGGTTCGTATCCACCTCCCAGAGCGGAGGTTCCGGTGCTGCGGTGTTGATGGCCCGGGATATCCCCGCTGCCAGGGCGGTCCCGATGGCCGAAGCGCGCTGCTCCGGCAATCCCGATGACTCGATGACGTAGATGACATCGACGTCGGAAATGTAGTTCAGTTCCCGGGCCCCGGCCTTGCCCATGCCGATGACGGCAAGCTTCACGGCGGAGATCTCCTCCGCCGGGTAGCTGGCCGCCAGTTCCGCCCGCGAGACGGCCAGGGCCGCTTCCAGCGCGGCCCCGGCCAGGTCGGCAAGTTCCCGGCCCGCGGCGGGAAGATAGTCCGTGGGTGAGGCGGCGCCCAGATCCCGCACCGCAAGGTCAAGCAGGTGGCGCCGGTAGCGGGCACGCAGCGCCACATAGGCTTCGGTACCCGTCAGCCGTGCCACCGGTGCCGGGCCGCTGCCGGCCTGGACGGCGTCAAGCAGCGAGGCACGCAGCTCGGCCTGACCGGTGCTGCCGGGTTCGGCGCGCAGCGGACGGTGCAGCAGATCGATGTTTGCCGAGTGGCGCATCAGGAACTCCGCCAGCGCCTCGGAGGCGCCCAGCAGCCGGAAAAGCGCTTCGTTCCGCTCATCCGCGGCGTTGACCAGCTCCACCACATCCGGGATGCGGCCGATCAGCCGGACCAGGGACTGCAGGGCCAGATCCGGATCCGCGGAATTGTTGAACCCGCTGAAGAGCGCGTCCTCATCCACCTGTTCCAGTTCGGAGGCAGCGAGGAAGCGGGAGCTTTTCTCCAGATCCTGGAAACCTGTGGCAATCATCCGCCGGGTCAGGCTCATCGGTACCGGCCCTCCGTTAGAGAATGCCCAGGTTCTTCTGCAGCTCGAACCGGGTCACGTGCTGGCGGTATTCGTTCCAGTCCGCGCGCTTGTTCCGCAGGAAGTTCTCGAAGACCTGCTCGCCGAGGATTTCAGCCACCAGCTCGGAGTCCTCCATCACCCGCACGGCGTCATGCAGCGACGCGGGCAGCGGATCGTGGCCCATGGCGCGGCGTTCGGCGGCGCTCAGGCTTTCAATGTCATCCTCTGCGCCCGGCGGCAGGTCGTAGCCCTCTTCGATGCCCTTCAGGCCGGCGCCCAGCAGCACCGCATAGGACAGGTAGGGGTTGGCCGCGGAGTCGATGCCGCGGTATTCGATGCGCGCAGACTGTCCCTTGTTCGGCTTGTAAAGGGGAACGCGGAGCAGGGCCGAACGGTTGTTGTGTCCCCAGGAGAGGTAGCTCGGGGCTTCCCCGCCGCCCCAAAGCCGCTTGTAGGAGTTCACGAACTGGTTGGTGACGGCCGTGAACTCCGGAGCGTGGCGCAGGATGCCGGCCATGAACTGGCGTGCGGTCTTGGACAGCTGGAATTCGGCACCGGCTTCGAAGAACGCGTTGCTGTCGCCTTCGAACAGGGAGAAGTGGGTGTGCATGCCGGAACCGGGGTGGTGCGAGAACGGCTTCGGCATAAAGCTGGCGTAGCAGTCCGTCATCAGGGCAACTTCCTTGACGACGGTGCGGAAGGTCATGATGTTGTCCGCGGTCTGCAGGGCGTCGGCGTAGCGCAGGTCGATCTCGTTCTGCCCGGGGCCCGCCTCGTGGTGGCTGAACTCCACCGAAATGCCCACGGCTTCCAGCATGGACACGGCGGTCCGGCGGAAGTCCTGGGCCACGCCGCCGGGAACATGGTCGAAGTATCCGGCGCGGTCCACGGGCACCGGCTCGCCGTCGTCCCCCAGCTGGTCCGATTTCAGCAGGTAGAACTCAATCTCCGGATGCGTGTAGCAGGTGAAACCCATGTCCGCGGCCTTGGCCAGCTGGCGCTTGAGCACGTTGCGCGGGTCCGCAGCGGACGGCTGACCGTCCGGAGTGAGGATGTCGCAGAACATCCGCGATGTCTGCTCTTCGTCGCCGCGCCAGGGCAGGATCTGGAAGGTGGACGGATCGGGCTGGGCCAGCATGTCGGACTCGAAGATCCGGGCCAGGCCTTCAATGGAAGATCCGTCGAACCCCAGGCCCTCCTCGAAGGCGCCTTCCACTTCCGCTGGGGCCAGCGCCACGGATTTCAGTGAGCCCACGACGTCGGTGAACCACAACCGCACAAACCGGACATCGCGCTCCTCGATGGTGCGCAGAACGAATTCCTGCTGGCGGTTCATCCTTACCTTCTTTCCTGTTCCCGGGGTGAGACTTGTGAAGCCTTCTTCACTCTACCTACGTACGCGCCATTTCCACCTCAGCGCCTCCTGCCGGCCGTTGCGTTACGGCTCACCCGGCGGCGGGACGGCGGGTTCCCTGCGGCCGTTCTTTAGTAGGCTCGGTACATGACCAGTGCCGAACAGCCTTCCCCGTACGCCGCCGCCCCCGGGGCGCCCGCCGCATCAGCGGCTCCGGCGCTGAAGAAAATCCGTATCTCGCACCTCCAGCAGCTCAAGGACAACGGCGGCAGATTCGCGATGCTGACCGCCTATGACCAGTACGCCGCCGGTATTTTCGATGAAGCCGGTATTGAGGTGCTGCTCGTGGGTGACTCCGCGGCCAACAACGTGATGGGGCACGCCACCACGCTGCCCATCACCATGGACGAAATGATCGTTTTCGCGCGTTCGGTGACCGCCGGGGCAAGCCATGCACTGGTGGTCTGCGACCTGCCGTTCGGCTCCTACGAGGTCTCCCCGGCCCAGGCTATTGAATCCTCCGTCCGGTTGATGAAGGAAGGGCTGGTCCACGCCGTCAAGATGGAAGGCGGCCGGCACTACGCGGAGCATGTCCGGGCCATGACGGCCGCCGGCATCCCGGTGATGGCGCATGTGGGCTTCACTCCCCAGTCCGAACACGCGCTGGGCGGTTACAAAGTCCAGGGCCGCGGAGAAGCCGGGGCGGAGGTGGTCGCGGATGCCGTAGCCCTTGCCGAGGCCGGAGCCTTCTGCGTGCTGATGGAAATGGTGCCGGCCGACATTGCCGCCGAGGTCGACGCCGCTGTGCGGGTGCCCACCATCGGAATCGGTGCAGGCAACGCCACCACCGGGCAGGTGCTGGTGTGGCAGGACATGGCCGGCCTGCGCGGCGGGCGGCAGCCCCGCTTCGTCAAGGCTTTCGCGGACCTGCGCACGGAACTGTCCCGGGCGGCGAAGGAATACGCGGACGAGGTCCGCAACGGTTCCTTCCCCGGCCCGGAGCACAGCTTCTAGTTAGTCTTCCTCCGCGTCCCAGGCCTTGTTCCTGGCCTGGACTTTCTGGAGCGCCAGTTCGGCCTCCTCACGGGTTGGGTAGGGCCCCAGCAGCTTCGTCCAGTCGGACTGCGGACCTTCCTCGACCTCGTGCGTCACGACGTTGAACCAGTAATCGGCCATTGCTGTCCTCCTGTTGACTGTGCGCGCCCGGCGGTACCGGCCGCAGGTGCGTTTGGTGCTTTCCCGTCCCGTGTCCGGGCACGCTGGCGATAAGATCGATGGTATGCCCCAAAATCTTGCTACTGCACCTGTTGGACACCTCTCGCCCGGGATCGTGAGCCCCCGGCTGCGGGTCCCGGCGTCCATCCCCCGCCCCGAATACGTGGACCGGGAGGCACCCGCGCCGTTCACCGGTTCCGAGGTCAAGTCGGCGGAGACCATCGAGAAAATCCGGATTGCCAGCCGGATCGCCGCACAGGCCATCGTCGAGGTCGGCAAGCACATTGCTCCGGGCGTCACCACCGACGAGCTGGACCGGGTGGGCCACCAATTCCTGCTGGATCACCAGGCCTACCCCTCCACCCTGGGGTACCGGGGCTTCCCCAAGTCCCTGTGCTCCTCCATCAACGAGGTCATCTGCCACGGCATCCCGGACAGCACCGTCCTCGCCGACGGTGACATCATCAACATCGACATCACCGCGTACATCAACGGTGTGCACGGCGATACCAACTGGACCTTCCTGGTCGGCGACGTGGACGAGGATTCGCGCCTGCTGGTGGAACGCACCCAGGAGTCGCTGCGCCGGGCGATCAAGGCCGTCGCGCCGGGACGGGAAATCAACGTTATCGGCCGTACCATCGAGTCGTACGCCAAGCGCTTCGGCTACGGAGTGGTCCGGGACTTCACCGGCCACGGCGTGGGCGAAGCGTTCCACACCGGCCTGATCATCCCGCATTACGACGCCGCACCGGCGTACAGCAGGCTGATTGAACCGGGAATGGTGTTTACGATTGAACCTATGCTCACTCTGGGAACCGTTGAGTGGGACATGTGGGATGACAATTGGACAGTACTGACCAAGGACCGCAAACGGACCGCACAGTTCGAGCACACCCTGCTCGTCACTGATACCGGTGCCGAAGTTCTGACCCTTCCCTAATCCGCCTACGCCCGAGCTCAGAACTACTACTGGAGAACCATGGCCAAGAAGCATAAGTCCGACAAGAAGGTCGAAGCCGTCATTGGAATCGATATCGGCGGCACCGGCATCAAGGGCGGCATCGTCGACCTGTCCAAGGGCAAGCTGATTGGCGACCGGTTCCGGATCCCCACCCCTCAGCCGGCCACCCCCGAAGCCGTGGCCGGCGTCGTCGGGCAGATCGTGGCCGAGCTGTCCTCGCGCCCTGAGGGCCCCGGCCCCGACGTTCCCGTGGGCGTCACCTTCCCGGCCATCATCTCCCACGGCATTGCCCGTTCCGCGGCCAACGTGGACAACAGCTGGGTGGACACCGACGTCGACGCGCTGCTCACCAAGGCGCTGGGCCGGGACGTGCAGGTCATGAACGACGCCGACGCCGCCGGCCTGGCCGAGGCGCGCTACGGCGCCGGGCGCGGGGTGGACGGTACCGTGCTGGTCATCACCCTGGGCACCGGTATCGGCTCCGCCCTGATCTACAAGGGCCTGCTGGTTCCCAACGCCGAGCTGGGCCACCTGGAGATTGACGGCCACGACGCCGAGACCAAGGCATCCGCCTCTGCGCGGGAACGCGACGGCATCAGCTGGGAAGAGTACGCCAAGCGGCTGCAGCGCTACTTCTCCCACGTGGAGTTCCTGTTCTCCCCCGACCTGTTCGTGATCGGCGGAGGCATCTCCAAGCGCAGCGAGGACTTCCTTCCCATGCTGGATCTCCGGACTCCGCTGGTGACAGCGAACCTGAAGAACAACGCAGGCATTGTGGGCGCGGCACTGCAGGCAGCACTGCACTTCAAGTACATCAAGTAGGGCCGGTTTCCGCCGGAGGGCGGTACCGGCAAAAAGGCGGCGGAAGGGTTAGACCTTCCGCCGCCTTTTACGTGTGGGCGTGACCTATGCCGGGCCGTGCCCTGCTACTGCGCCGTGAGCGGCCGCTGGGCGCCGGAGGGTACCCGGCCCGCGTTTTCCTCCGCCTCGGTCCGCAGCTTCTCGATGGCGGTCTCGAAGTCCTCAAGGGATTCGAAGGACTGGTAAACGCTGGCAAAGCGCAGATAGGCCACCTGGTCCAGCTTCTGCAGCGGGGTCAGGATCGCCAGGCCCACTTCATGGGCGTCAATCTCCGCCACGCCGCTGGCCCGGATGGATTCCTCGACTTCCTGCGCCAGCATGGCCAGGTCATCCTCGCTGACCGGCCGGCCCTGGCAGGCTTTGCGCACGCCGTTGATGACTTTGCTGCGACTGAACGGCTCCCCTACCCCGGAGCGTTTGATCACGCTGAGGCTGGTGGTTTCGACCGTGGAGAAACGGCGTCCGCACTGGGGGCACTGCCGGCGGCGGCGGATTGCCGAACCGTCATCTGCCAGGCGGCTGTCCACGACGCGGGAATCAGCGTTGCGGCAAAACGGACAGTACATGTCCCGTCCTTTCGCGAAGGGCCTTATGGTGCTCTCACTATAGGTCGCCCGGCCCCCCTGCACCAAGTAGCGGACCACCATATGTAGTGGTTGGTCCCACTACATATGGCCGACCGTCCCGGGGGCTGTCTTAGCTGAAGGGCTGTCCTAGCTGAAGGGGTGGTCCTAGCTGAAGCGGACGGTGACCGCATCGCCGTGCGCCGGCAGGTCTTCTGCCACGGAGAGGGCGACAATATCGGCGCTTACCTCCTGCAGGGCCTCACGGTTGTAGTTGACCACTTGGATGGCGCGCATAAAGGTGGTCACGTTCAGGCCCGAGGAGAACGCCGCGGTGCCGCCGGTGGGCAGCACGTGGTTGGATCCGGCACAGTAGTCCCCCAGGCTGACGGGACTGTAATCCCCGACGAAGATGGCTCCGGCGCTGCGGATACGTGCCGCAACGGCCTCTGCCTCGGCGGTCTGGATCTCCAGGTGTTCAGCGGCGTAGGCGTCGCAGACGGCAATTCCCTCGTCGAGGCCATCCACCAGGATGACGCCGGACTGCGGCCCGGACAGGGCGGTGCGCACCCGGTCACCGTGTTTGGTGGTGCCGACCTGGCGCGCTAGTTCGGCCCGGACCTGATCGGCGAGGTCCTCGGAGGCCGTGACCAGGACCGATCCGGCATTCGGATCGTGCTCGGCCTGGCTGATGAGGTCTGCCGCCACCAGCCGGGGGTTGGCAGTGCCGTCGGCCAGGATCATGATCTCGGTGGGACCGGCTTCGGAGTCAATGCCCACCACGCCCTTGACCAGGCGCTTCGCGGTCGCGACAAAAACATTGCCCGGCCCGGTGACGACGTCCACCGGAAGGAGTTCACTGTTCCCGGCGTCCGCGGGGACCCCGTAGGCGAAGGCGGCAATGGCCTGCGCACCGCCCACCGCGTACACCTCGGTGATGCCCAGGAGTTTGGCGGCCGCCAGGATGGTGGGGTGGGGCAGTCCGCCGAATTCCTTCTGCGGCGGGGATGCCAGGGCCAGGGATTCCACACCTGCAGCCTGCGCCGGGACAACGTTCATGATCACGGAGGACGGGTAGACGGCCAGGCCGCCGGGCACGTAAAGGCCCACCCGGGATACCGGAACCCATTTGTGCGTGAGCACGGCACCGGGCCGGATTTCGACGTCGGCATCGGCCGGGCACTGGGCCTTGGCGAAGGTCCTGGTCCGGTCAATCGCGGTTTCCAGGGCGGAGCGGACTGCGGGGTCCAGCTGCTCCAGCGCGGTGTCGAGGGCTTCGGCCGGGACCCGCACCGAATGCTGCTCCACGCCGTCGAAGCGCTGCGCCAACTCCGTCAGGGCCGCGAATCCGCGCGTGCGGACATCGGTGATGATGGCGGCAACGGCGTCGGAGGCGGCGTCGAACGTGGTTTCGGCACGCGGCATGGCACCCTTGAGCTCCGCGGGGCTCAGGTGCTTTCCGCGCAGATCGATGGTGCGGAATGAATCAAAGGCTGCTTCGGGACTGGTTGAATTCACGCCTTTTATTCTACCCAGCCCCTGCCACCCGGCACCGCTGCGCGTCGCCGGGCTACGCGCAGCGGTGCCGGCCCTTTGGGGCGCCGGCTAGCCGTCCAGGCAGGCCGGGCCGAGCAGCACCTTCAGATCCCCGAACAGGGACGGGGTGGGGTTCACCCGCATGTCCACGCCCAGCTTCATGACCTCAACGGTGCGGGAGCCGTTGAGCCGGATCTGGACCTCCGAGGTGCCGGGGTGGGTGCGCAGCACGTCGCCCAGCTGGGTGACCACGGTTTCGGTGGCCTTGTAAGTGGCCATGGAGATCACCACGGGACCGGAGTGGCCCTCACTGAGGTCCGGAACGGTGAGTTCCTGGGCGTTGAGGGTCACGGCGCCGTCGTCGCGGCGCTGCAGCCGGCCGCGGACCACCACAATCAGGTCCTCGGCCAGCACCGCCGCGATGGGCCCGTACACCTGGCCGAAGAACATCACTTCCATGGACCCGGCGAGGTCCTCGATCTCGCAGCGGGCATAGGCGTTGCCGCTGTTCTTGGCGATGCGCCGCTGCAGCGAGGTGATCATGCCGGCAATGGTGACAATGGCGCCGTCCGGCGGGCCTTCCTCCCCCACGATGTTCGTGATGGTGGAATCCGCGTGCTGGCTCAGAATGCCTTCCAGGCCCTGCAGCGGATGGTCCGAAACGTAGAGCCCGAGCATGTCGCGCTCGAAGGAGAGTTTGTCCTTCTTTTCCCATTCGGGCAGGTCCGGAATATCGATGCTGATCGAGTCCTCCGGTTCCTGGTCGCTGATCGCGGCGAAGAGGTCGAACTGGCCCACGGCCTCGTTGCGCTTGAGGACCACCACCGAGTCGATGGCTTCTTCATGGATCATCGCCAGCGGCCGGCGGGCATGGCCCATGGAGTCGAAGGCACCGGCCTTGATGAGGGATTCGATGGTGCGCTTGTTGCAGACCACCGCCGGGACCTTCATCAGGAAGTCCTTGAAGTTGGTGTAGGCGCCCTTCTCCTCCCGGGCTGCCACCATGGCCTGGACCACGTTGGTGCCGACGTTGCGGATGGCGCCCATGCCGAAGCGGATGTCCTTGCCCACAGGGGTGAAGTTCACCGAGGACTCGTTGACGTCCGGCGGCAGCACCGTGATGCCCATTTTCCGGCACTCGTTCAGGTACAGGGCCAGCTTGTCCTTGTCGTCACCGACGGAGGTAAGCAGGGCGGCCATGTACTCGGACGGGTAGTGCGCCTTAAGGTAGGCGGTCCAGTAGGACACCAGGCCGTAGGCGGCGGAGTGGGCTTTGTTGAAGGCGTAGTCGGAGAAGGGCAGCAGGATGTCCCAGAGCGCCTTGATGGCTGCCTCCGAGTAGCCCCGGTCCACCATGCCCTGGTGGAAGCCGGCGTACTGCTTGTCCAGTTCGGACTTCTTCTTTTTGCCCATGGCGCGGCGGAGGATGTCTGCCTGGCCGAGCGTGAAGCCGGCGACCTTCTGGGCAATGGCCATCACCTGCTCCTGATACACGATCAGGCCGTAGGTGGTGTCCAGGATTTCCCGCAGCGGTTCTTCCAGCTCGGGATGGATCGGGGTGATTTCCTGCACGCCGGTCTTACGCAGGGCGTAGTTGGTGTGCGAGTTGGCGCCCATGGGACCGGGCCGGTACAGCGCGATGACGGCGGAGATGTCTTCGAAGTTGTCCGGGCGCATGAGCTTGAGCAGGGAGCGCATGGGCCCGCCGTCAAGCTGGAACACGCCCAGGGTGTCTCCGCTGGCCAGCAGGTCATAGGAGCCCTTGTCATCGAGCTCCAGCTGCTCCAGGTCCAGGTCAATGTCCTGGTTGAGCTTGATGTTCTCGATGGCGTCCGAAATGATCGTCAGGTTTCGCAGGCCGAGGAAGTCCATCTTGATCAGGCCCAGGCCCTCGCAGGTGGGGTAATCGAACTGCGTGATTACCTGCCCGTCCTGCTCGCGCTTCATGATCGGGATGATGTCGATCAGCGGGTCCGAGGACATGATGACGCCGGCGGCGTGCACGCCCCACTGGCGCTTCAGCCCTTCCAGGCCCAGGGCGGTGTCGAACACGCGCTGGGAATCCGGATCGGATTTGAGCAGCTCGCGCAGTTCGTCGGCCTCGCCGTACCGCTTGGCTTCCTTGTTGTGCACGTCCTGCAGGGACAGGCCCTTGCCCATCACGTCCGGCGGCATGGCCTTGGTGAGCCGCTCGCCCACGGAGAACGGGTAACCCATCACGCGGGAGGAGTCCTTCAGGGCCTGCTTGGCCTTGATGGTGCCGTAGGTGACGATCATGGATACGCGGTCCGCGCCGTACTTCTCGGTGACGTAGTGGATCACCTCGGAGCGGCGCCGATCATCGAAGTCGACGTCGAAGTCAGGCATGGACACACGGTCCGGGTTCAGGAAGCGCTCGAAGATCAGGCCGTGGTTCAGCGGGTTCAGGTCGGTGATGCGCATGGCGTAGGCCACCATGGACCCGGCGCCGGAGCCGCGGCCGGGTCCCACCCGGATGCCGTTGTTCTTGGCCCAGTTGATGAAGTCGGCCACCACCAGGAAGTAGCCCGGGAAGCCCATCTGGGTGATGATGCCGATCTCGTATTCGGCCTGCTTGCGGACATCGTCGGGAATACCCTTCGGGAACCGGTAGTGCAGGCCGGTTTCCACTTCCTTGATGAACCAGGATTCCTCATTTTCCCCGGGAGGGCAGGGGAACCGGGGCATGTAGGAGGCTTTGGTGTTGAACTCGACGTCGCACCGCTCGGCAATGAGAAGCGT
Source organism: Arthrobacter sp. MDT1-49-2 (assembly GCF_059090185.1). Lineage (NCBI taxonomy): Bacteria > Bacillati > Actinomycetota > Actinomycetes > Micrococcales > Micrococcaceae > Arthrobacter > Arthrobacter sp. MDT1-49-2. The sequence continues at coordinate 85,406 of NZ_JBNHFK010000011.1, read as the reverse complement.
GTTGTCGCATGCGTCGGGGTAGTCGCGGAAGATGGCCCGCATTTCGTCCGGCGACTTCAGGTAGAACTCGTCGGCGTCGAACTTAAAGCGCTTCGGGTCCGCCAGGGAGGAACCTGACTGGACGCAGAGCAGCGCTGCGTGCGCGGAAGCGTCTTCGGCGTGGGTGTAGTGCAGGTCATTGGTGGCCACCAGCGGCAGCTGCAGTTCCCGCGCCAGCTTGATCAGGTCCGCCTGGACGTTGCGTTCAATGTCCAGGCCGTGGTCCATCAGCTCGCAGAAGAAGTTTTCCTTGCCGAAGATGTCGCGGAAGTCCGAGGCGGCCTGCACGGCTTCCTTGTAGAGTCCCAGCCGGAGCTTGGTCTGCACTTCGCCGGAGGGGCAGCCGGTGGTGGCAATGAGGCCCTTGCCGTAGGTCTGCAGCAGGTCACGGTCCATGCGCGGTTTGTAGAGGTAGCCCTCCAGGGAGGCGAGGGAGGACATCCGGAAGAGGTTGTGCATTCCCTCGGTGTTTTCGGCCCACATGGTCATGTGGGTGTAGGCACCGGCGCCGGAGACGTCGTTGCGTCCGCCGTCGCCCCACTTCACGCGGGTCTTGTCCGCGCGGGCGGTACCGGGCGTCAGGTACGCCTCCACACCCACAATCGGCTTGATGCCTGCGTTGCGCGCCTTGTTCCAGAAATCGAAGGCGCCGAAGACAAAACCATGGTCGGTGGTCGCCAGGGCGTTCATGCCCAGTTCCTCGGCGTGGCTGAACAGATCGGTCAGCCTCGCGGCGCCGTCCAGCATCGAATATTCGGTGTGGTTGTGAAGATGGGCAAACGATTTCGACGTACTAGTTGCTGAAGCCACCAGTACATTCTAGGCCCCGGCGCGCGGGGGATTTACCCCCGCCGCGCCGCTGCGCCGGATGTCACTCCCGGCTAGATCAGCCCGCCGCGCAGTGCATCCACGGCGTACTGCAGGTCCTGCGGGTACTCGCTGACAAACTCCACGTACTCGCCGGTGCCCGGATGGGTGAAGCCCAGCTTCCGGGCGTGCAGCCATTGCCGGGTCAGGCCCAGCTCCGCGGCCAGCTTGGCGTCCGCCCCGTAGGTCAGGTCGCCGGCGCACGGGTGGCGCAGTGCCGAGAAATGGACGCGGATCTGGTGCGTGCGTCCGGTTTCCAGGTGCACTTCCACCAGGGAGGCCTTGCCGAACGCTTCCAGCACCTCGTAGTGGGTGATGGAGGGCCTGCCGCCTTCAACGACGGCGAAGCGCCAGTCATAGCCCGGGTGCCGGCCGATGGGTGCGTCAATGGTGCCCTTCAGCGGGTCCGGCAGCCCCTGGACCACCGCGTGGTACATCTTGTCCACGGTGCGGTCCTTGAAGGCCTGCTTCAGCAGTGTGTAGGCGTGCTCGGTCTTCGCCACCACCATCACCCCGGAGGTGCCGACGTCGAGTCGGTGGACGATGCCCTGCCGCTCCGGTGCACCCGAGGTGGAAATCCGGTAACCGGCGGCAGCCAGCGCGCCGACCACCGTGGGCCCGACCCAGCCCGGCGAGGGATGGGCTGCGACGCCCACCGGCTTGTCAATCACCACAAAGTGTTCGTCATCGCCCAGGATCTTCAAGTCCTCCACCGGCTCGACGACGACGGCCAGCGGGTCGCGCTGTTCCGGAACGTCGGCGGTGATTTCCTGGCCGGCCTTCAGCTTGTCCGATTTGGAGAGCACCCGGCCGCCGGAGCTGAAGTAACCGTCGGTGCACCACGTTGCGGCCACCGACCGCGAAACCTCCAGCAGCGACGCGACGACGGCGTCGGCGCGCTTTCCGTCAGCTTCTTCCGGGACGCTGAATACAGCGTGCAGCTCGTTCACCGCTCCTCCTCTCGCTCGCTGAGCCTGCTGCCGTGGCGCTCCCCCGCACCCGTCGCGGGCTCCTCAGCCACGGGTTCCTCACCCCTGGGATCAGCCGTGCCATGCTTCGCCGCGGCAGGTGCTGTTCCGGCCCGCGAGCCGGTGTTGTCTGCATTGCGCGTCCCGTCCAGCTCGATTCCCCGCAGGGTCAGCAGGCACACCAGGATGACGCCGCTGACCACGCAGGAATCGGCGATATTGAAGATCGCGAAGTTCGGGAAGGCAATGAAGTCGACCACGTGCCCCTGCCCGAACGAGGGTTCGCGGAAGAGGCGGTCCGTCAGGTTACCCAGGGCACCGCCAAGGACCAGGCCCAGCGCCGTCGCCCAGCCTAGGGACCGCACCCGGAACATCAGGTAGATCAGGAAGCCAGAGACCAGCACCATGATGATGGTGAAGACCCAGGTGTAGTCGGTGCCGATGGAAAAGGCGGCGCCGGGGTTGCGGATGAAGTGCCAGCGCAGCAGCGGCGCTGCAACGTCGGTGATCTGCCCTTCCGTCATGGTGCGCACAACCCAGAGCTTGGTGAGCTGGTCAAAGGCCAGGGCGGCGGCTGCCAGGAGGAGCATCAGCAGCCCTGCCCGTCGCTTCCGGCCGGTGCCGCGTCCGGGGCCGGTGTGGCCGGGGGTCTCCGGTGAGGATGTTGTCATGATGCTTTCGTTGTTTAAGGATGCGGGACATCGGGGGCAGAAACGCCACGGGCCGGCGGCCGGGGTTACCCGGCCGCCGGCCCGTGGCAGGTTCTGCCGTTGCCTTCAGTTTAACCGATCCGCAACGGACCGGGACTGGCAGGAATTATGCGTCTGCGGTTTCCGAAGCAACCGAACCGCGTGCATCCAGATCACGCAGCTGGCCTTCGATGTAAGCCTTCAGACGGGAGCGGTAGTCACGCTCGAAGCCGCGCAGCTGCTCAACCTTGCGCTCAAGCACGGCCTTCTGCTGCTCGAGGGTGCTGAGGATCTTGCGGCTCTTCTCCTGGGCGTCCGTCACAAGGCCGCTGGCCTCGATCTGCGCCTCGGCGATGATCTTGTCGCGCTGCTCAACACCGGCGCTGACGTAGTCGTCGTGCATCTTCTGGGCCATGGCCAGGATGCCGGCGGCGGTCTCGGTGGTGTTGGCCGGGGCCGGGGCAGCGGCCGGAGCCGGTGCGGGCTCGGGCTTGGTCTCCACCGGAGCGGGCTTCTCTTCGACCTTCGGCGCTTCGGCCTTGGGTTCCGGCTTGGGCTCTTCAGTGACCTGTTCGGTCTTGGAGGCTGCAGCGACCGGCGCGGGGACTGAGCTGGACGAGCCGCCTGCAACGGCCTCAGCCAGCTGGCGGCGGAGGTCTTCGTTTTCGGCGTTCAGCCGGCGCAGCTCCACCACGATCTCGTCGAGGAAGTCATCGACTTCGTCCTGGTCATAGCCTTCCCGGAACTTGGTCGGCTGGAACCGCTTGTTGACAACATCTTCTGGCGTCAGAGCCATCTGGTCACCTCATACTGGATTATAAGATTCGCCTGCGTGTCAGGCAGGCGGTTCTACGTAGAGAATTACGGACATACAAAATCTGGGGTTGTATCAATTTTCACAGTATATCTTTTGGGGGCTGAAAACTAACCGGCCCCGGGCATCGTCCAAGGTCAGACGGCTATGCCCACTACCACCTGGGTCAGGATCGAGACAAGGATAAACAGCACCAGGAAGGCCAGGTCCAGCGAAATCCCGCCCAGCCGAAGGGGCGGAATGACCCTGCGCAGCAGCTTCAGCGGCGGATCCGTTGCCCCGTAAACACCGGTGGCCACCACCAGGGCAGGACCCTTGGGACGCCACTGACGCGCAAACATTTGAACGGCGTCGTAAACGATCCGCAGAATCAGCGCGAGCTGGAAGAGGACCAGCAGCAGGTACACCAGGGGAAGAATGATATTCACACGCAGGGTTTCATTTCTCGGTCGGCCGCCCACGCAACCCGTCGGTACGGGAGCAGGTTAGCTCTGGTTGAAGAAGGTGGAGGAGGATTCGCTGATCTTCTTGTCATCGCCGAGGACCTCCACGTAGGACGGGGAGAGCAGGAACACCTTGTTGGTCACGCGCTCGATGCTGCCGCGCAGGCCGAAGACCAGTCCTGCGGAGAAGTCAACGAGCCGCTTGGCGTCCGCTTCACCCATATCGGTGACGTTCATGATCACCGGGATGCCGTCGCGGAAGCTCTCTCCGATGATCTTCGCGTCGTTGTAGGAGCGCGGGTGGACGGTGGTGATCTGACGCAGGCCGGCAACGTCCTCACGGGACGAGGGTGCACGCTTAATGGGTGTCACGGGTGCGCGGTACTCCTCCACTGCATTGCGGACAACCGGGGCGGGTGCCGGTTCCGGCGCCACTTCCTCTGCTTCCTGGACCGGGGCAAACTCTTCTTCCCTGGCGGGAGCTTCCCTCAGGTTTCGCTGTTCCGACTCGTAGTGCTCGTCACCGTCGGCGAGCCCAAGGTAGATCATTGTCTTGCGCATTGCGCCAGCCATGGTTGCTCCTCTAATCCTTCAACGCCGTAGTTGCCCGTGGGGTTTCTGCTATGCCTAACGGCGGCTGTGTGGTGTTCGTACTTCGACGCTACCGTACCGGCGGGCGCGCGCCCAGAACATCGGACCCGATTCTCAGGTGTGTCGCTCCGTTGGCGAGGGCAGCTTCGAGGTCTCCGCTCATGCCCGCTGAAACGCTCCGCGCCTCCGGATGCTGCTGCTGCAGCTGCCGCGAAAGACTGTGGAGACGGGCAAAGGCGGCGTGAGGGTCCTCCCCCAGCGGCGCCACCGCCATCAGCCCGGACAGACTCAGTCCGGCCGTGCCGGCGACGGTGTCCGCCAGTTCCGCCACGTCCTGCGGGGCCGCTCCGCCGCGTCCGGGATCAGCGTCCCGTGCCGGGCCGGGACGCAGGTCCACCTGAATGAAACAGGAAAGGTCCGGGCGGGGCAGCAAACCCTCGTCCGCCCGGCGGCGCTGCTCGGCCGCCATTGCTTTGCCCAGTGCGGAAACCAGGGACCGCCGGTCCACCGAGTGCACTGACGCGGCGTAGCGGACCACGGACTTGGCCTTGTTGGACTGAAGCTGCCCAATGAAGTGCCAGTTCAGCTCCGGATCCGCCAGTTCCGCTGCCTTCGCTGCCGCTTCTTGGTCCTTGTTCTCGCCGACGTCGCGGACACTGAGGTCCCTCAGGATCCGTACATCGGAAGCCGGGAAGTATTTGGTGACGACAATCAGGTGCGGCTCGTCCTGCCTGTCCGGCCCGGCGGCCGCATCGATACGGTTCCGTACGGTCCGGAGCCGGTGCGCCAGCTCCCGGGCGCGCGAAGACTGCTCGTGGGTCATTGTCATGGTCTTTCCATTCTCACGCCGGGCTGGCGATGCCGGCACTGCGGCTCAAAGGGGTTTAGGGCCGGCGCCAGATCACGCCGGCAATGCGTCCGGCCGCCGGGTCCCGCCGGTGCGAGTAAAGTTCGGCGTTCTCCCGGGTGCACCCCTCGACGCGGTGTACGTCCACGCCCAGATCCTCCAACTGCGCCTGCGCTCCGGCAGGAAGGTCCAGTGCGGGGGTGCCCTCGCGGGTGAACCCTACGGCTGCGGGCAGCACGGCCGCCGCATCAGCCTGCATGGCTGCGGGGACCTCATAGCAGGAACCGCAGATGCACGGCCCGATCCATGCCCGGAGGCTGCCGGCACCCGCGGCACGCATGCGCTGCACTGACACCGGCAGGATACCGTCGAGCAGGCCGCGCCGCCCGGCATGCACCGCCGCGGTCACAACTGTTCCCGCCGTCGTCCGGCCCGCCAGCAGGACGGGGACGCAGTCGGCAACCATCACGGCCAGGGGTGCCCGGCCGTCGCTGCTGATCAGCCCGTCGGCGGTGGGCGCTGCTTCGCCTGCCTCCTGCGCCTCCAGAACCGTGGCGGAATGCACCTGGTTCATGAACCGCAGGCTCCCCGGTGCCACTTCCAGCGCCGCCTCCAGGTCGGCCCGGCGCCGCAGAACGGCATCCGGGTCATCCCTCACATGCAAAGCGAGGTTGCCCGCGGACATGTCGGTGAATCCCACCCACAGGTTCTCGTCAACCTGCCGGTGCCACCAAAACATCCGGGGCAACCCCGCTGCAGTGCTCAGTTCGACTACTTCAGGAAATCCGGAACATCCAGATCATCCGGACGGCCGGTGGACAGATCGGATTCCACAACGGCGGGCAGGTCAATGTCGAAGCCGGCATCGGCGGGGACATCACTGTGCTGGTGCGACCGCTGCGACCAGGCGGAGAGCCCGGCGGAGGCCGGTGCGGCGGCTGCGAAGCTTCCGGCGGCGGGTGCCGCAGACGGCGGGGTGGCCGGCTCTGCGGGCTTGTGCGAGGCCGGCTGGGAGGTCACGTCCACCTGGTCGAAGCCGGCGGCGATAACCGTAACGCGGGCTTCATCACCCAGGGCGTCGTCAATGACGGCACCGAAGATGATGTTGGCTTCGGGGTGGGCCACTTCCTGGACCAGGCGGGCTGCTTCGTTGATTTCGAACAGGCCGAGGTCGGAGCCGCCCTGAATCGAGAGCAGCACGCCGTGCGCGCCGTCGATGGAGGCTTCAAGCAGCGGCGACGCTATGGCCAGCTCGGCGGCCTTGACCGCGCGGTCCTCGCCGCGGGCGGAGCCGATGCCCATAAGCGCCGAGCCGGCGCCCTGCATCACGGACTTGACGTCGGCGAAGTCGAGGTTGATCAGGCCCGGGGTGGTGATCAGGTCGGTAATGCCCTGGACACCGGAGAGCAGCACCTGGTCGGCGGAGCGGAACGCGTCCAGCATGGACACGTTGCGGTCGCTGATCGAGAGCAGGCGGTCATTCGGGATGACGATGAGCGTATCGACTTCGTCGCGAAGGGTGTCGATGCCCGATTCGGCCTGGTTGGAACGCCGGCGTCCTTCGAACGTGAACGGCCGGGTGACGACACCGATGGTCAGCGCTCCGAGCGAACGGGCAATCCGGGCGACGACGGGAGCGCCGCCGGTACCGGTGCCGCCGCCTTCACCGGCGGTGACGAAGACCATGTCCGCGCCGCGCAGGACCTCTTCGATTTCCTCTGCGTGATCCTCTGCGGCCTTCCGGCCAACCTCGGGATCCGCGCCGGCGCCCAGGCCGCGGGTGAGTTCGCGTCCGACGTCGAGCTTGACGTCGGCGTCACTCATCAGCAGAGCCTGCGCATCGGTGTTGATGGCGATGAACTCCACGCCGCGGAGGCCAACATCAATCATTCGGTTTACGGCGTTCACGCCACCGCCGCCGATGCCGACGACCTTGATGACGGCCAAGTAATTCTGCGGTGCTGCCACGTCCTGTGTCCCTTGTTCGAATCTCTGCAACTTATGTTTTCTGCGGCTGCCTGGGTGCTGCAGCCGCGTGTCTCCTGCGGACCGGCCGAAGCCGGCCCCGGCCGCCAACGCCCGCAGCCCCTCCACCGGCATCATGCCTGTGGTGTTCCGCGTTCCGTCCGGCCGAAAACCTTGAACCGACAAACCCTTACCTTCAACTTGAAGGTTAGAGTTATGTCAAGTAACCCTGTACTTGAGACGCTATGGGGCCGGCGGGGCATGTGCAATTACCGGGCCCGCGTGTCGGAGGAAACTTTCGCCACTGTCGGGTAGCGCTCACCTGGTCACCGGCCGGTCCGGAGCACTGACGTCGTAGACCTCAACCGGCGGATCGGTCGGCGCCATTTTCAACAGTGCTTCCAGTACCCGGGCCTTGGCAGCGTTGGCGTCGGCGCTCCCCCAGAATACCGTTTGGCCGCTGTTGAGTTTCAGTTCAACGGAATCCACGGTTTGCGCCGAGGCACTTTCCAGCCGGCCCAGGACCTCTGCCGGCAGTGCCGCCAGGACCGAGGTGATGCTGGGGAACACCTCGGCATTGACCGCCTCTGTGCCTCCGGCGATCAGGGGCAGGGGCACGGCGGCGCGGTCAGCGGCAACCGCCAGCCGGCGGCCCTGTTCATCGATGAGGACGTGCTGGGGGCCGTCCTGCAGCACGGCGACGGGCATCCGTTCGGTGACAGTGACCAGCAGTGTGGAGGGCGGCTGTGCGGCAACCTTCACCGACTCGATTTCCGGCCGGTCCGCCAGCAGGCTTTCCACATCTGCATCCGAAATGGACGGCAGGGTCCTGCCTTTGAGCGGTTCCAGCGCTGCCTCGGCCTGTTCGCGCGGCAGCAGCTGGGTTCCCTCCACCACCACGGTCTTCAACGCCAGCGCAGGCGAGAAAAACAGGAACGCGAAGAACAGCCCCGTCAGCAGCACCGCGGACACGGCGGCAATCCAGGCGTTGCGCCTGCGTTTGCGCCGGGGAGGCTCCGGGAAAGCCAGGACGGTCGCCGGCGGCTGGCGGACGGTATCCGGGGATGGATTCGGGGTTGCATTCCGGGGTGGATTCCGGGTCGGATTCGAACCTGCCGGCCCCGCGGCCCCGGCAGGGTCCCCTGCGGTGCTCCGGACCGGATTCCCCGCCGCGGCGGACCCGCGCTGGGCGGCAGTCCGTGCGGCTGCCTCCGGGCGCGGGGTCCTGGCAGACCTGGCAGCTGAGGCCTTGGCGGCGAGTGTCCGCCCGCCGGTCTTCATGCCGGCAGACCCGGCCGCTGTGCCGGCGGCCGGGTTGACGGATGCCCGCGGTGACTGCCCGCCCCGAGCCGGGCCGGGAGCAGTTTCATTTCCGCCGACCGGCAGCGCCTTGGTGGCCGAGATCGTTTCGCCGTCCTTCGCCCGGCGTTTCCTACCGGCCATCGGGGGCTTTCCCGCCGGCGTCCGCCGCAGCATCCCGGCCGCCGGAGACGGCGAGGCGCGCCACCAATTCGGCACCGAGCCGGGTGACGTCCCCGGCACCAACAGTGAGGATGACATCCCCGTCCCGGGCGCCGTCGGCCACCCGGGCCACAGCGGCTTCAGCATCCTCCACGTACCCGCCGGGGACCGTGAGGCGGGAGGTGATCAGCTCACTGGTGACCCCCTCGATCGGGTCCTCGCGGGCAGGATAAATGTCCAGCACCGTGGCAGTGTCTGCCAGATCCAGCGCCGCGGCAAACTCTGCGGCGAAGTTGCGTGTGCGGCTGAACAGGTGCGGCTGGAAGAGCACGTGGACGCGGTGCCCGTCCGCAACGGTCCGGGCCGCCTTCAGGGCAGCGTTCACCTCGGTGGGGTGGTGGGCGTAGTCATCGTAAACCCGCACCCCCCGCCCCGTTCCGCGGGATTCGAAGCGCCGGGCAGCGCCGGAAAACGTACCCAGGCCGGCAGCGGCAACGCGCGGGTCGACCCCGAGTTCCAGGGCGACGGCAAACGCGGCGGCGGCGTTGAGGATGTTGTGCGCCCCCGGCACCTGCAGATCGAGCTGCACCTGGCGGGAGCGGCCCTCAGCGGTGTAGGTCAGGGTGCTGGAGGATCCGGCCCCCTGCGGGCGGGTGTCCGAAATGCAGATATCCGCATTTTCCGCATACCCGTAGGTGGTTGCCCGGATTCCCTCGTTGCGCCTCGGGAGGGCGGCTGCCCCGGCGTCGTCCGCACAGGCGACGAGCAGGCCGTCGGCGGGCAGGAGGGCAGTAAACGCATCGAACGCCGCGAAAACGGCTTCCTCGGTGCCGTAGTGGTCCAGATGGTCCGCCTCAACGTTCGTCACCACAATGATCTGCGGTGTGTAGTTGAGGAAGGAACCGTCGGACTCGTCGGCTTCGGCCACGAACACGGGTCCGGACCCGGAGGCCGCATTGACGCCGAGGGACGCCACGTCGCCGCCGATGGCAAAGGACGGGTCCATGCCCGCTTCGCGCAGCATCACGGTCACCATGGCGGTGGTGGTGGTTTTGCCGTGGGTTCCCGCCACGGCAACCAGGTCCTTCTCACCCATGGCAGCCGAAAGTGCCACGGAGCGGTGGATAACCCGCAGCCCGCGGCGCCTGGCCGCGGCCAGCTCCGGGTTCTGCTCACGGATCGCGGTGGAGACGACAACGGTGTCGGCATCTGCCACATGCGCGGCGTCGTGTCCCACGAAGGTCCTGGCACCGAGGGCGCCAAGGGCCCGCAGCCCGGGGGAATCCTTCGCATCGGAACCGGAGACGGGAATGCCCTCTGCCAGGAGAACCCGGGCCACGGCGGACATGCCGGCCCCGCCCAATCCGATGAAGTGCACCTGGCCGAGTTCGGCCGGATTCAGTCTGCTGATCATGCCTTGGACCTGCCGCTCGCTTCGAAGATAAAGGCAGCCATGCGGCGGTCCGCGTCACGGATACCGAGGGACACGGAGGCCTTGGACATTGCTTCCAGTGCGGCCTGATCAGCCAGCAAAGGTATGAGTTTGCCGGAGATCCAGTCGGCTGTGAAGAGTGGATCCGCGACGGTCAGCGCTCCCCCGGCGGCAACCAGGGATTCAGCGTTCAGCGCCTGCTCCCCGTTGCCGTGCGGCAGCGGAACCAGTACTGCGGGCAGCCCCACGGCGCTGATTTCGCAGACCGTCCCGGCGCCGGCGCGGGCCAGGAGCAGATCCGCAGCGGCGTAGGCGGTTTCCATGCCGTCCACGTACTCCACCTGGGTGTAGCCGGGCGCCGCAAGGCGCTGCCCTGCGGAGTCCATTAGGGATTTGCCCCGGCCGGTGATGTGCAGTGTCTGGATGCCGGCTGCTGCCAGTGCCGGAAGTGCCGCTTCCACGGCCCGGTTGATGCTGGCAGCTCCGGAGGAGCCGCCGGTTACCACCAGGGTCGGTTTCTCTGCGGCCAGGCCCAGTGCCTGCCGGGCCGCGGCCCGTGCCGCGCTACGGTCCAGTCCGGAGATCTCCCGGCGCATCGGCATCCCGACGTGGACTGCCCCCGGCAGGTGCGTCTGCGCGAAGGCCACGCCGGTGACGGCTGCGAACCGGGCTCCCACCCGGTTGGCGAGCCCCGGGCGCGCATTGGCTTCATGGACAATCACCGGGATGGAACGCCGCCGGGCCGCCAGGTACACGGGGGTGGAGACATAACCGCCCACGCCCACGACGACGTCGGCTGCCGCCTGGTCCAGAATCGCGCCGGCCTGTTGGACGGCGCGGACCAGCCGCACCGGGAGCTTGAACAGGTCACCGCTGGGACGCCGCGGCATGGGCACACGGTCAATGGTGGCCAGTTCGTAGCCGGCCGCCGGCACCAGGCGCGTCTCCATGCCGGATGCCGTTCCCACCACAGTGATGCGGGTGTCGGGGCGCTCTGCCCTGAGGGCGTCGGCAATAGCCAGCAGCGGGCTGATGTGCCCGGCTGTGCCGCCTCCGGCCAGGACTACGGACAAGGGATGCTGCGTCATGGAGCTGTTGGTTCACTTTCGGGGATTTTGCGGGCAAAGGAAAGCAGGACGCCGACAGCGGCGAGGGTGAAGGTCAGCGAGGAGCCGCCATAGGAAATGAAGGGCAGCGGGACGCCGATCACGGGCAGCAGTCCGGTGACCATGGCAATGTTCACGAAGGCCTGTCCCACAATCCATACCAGGATGCCGCCGCAGACAATGCGGATGAACGGATCGGTATGGCGCATGGTGACGCGCACCGTGGCCACGGCGAGGACGGCGAACAGGCTGACCACCACAAGGGTGCCCACCAGCCCGAACTCTTCGCCGATGATGGCGAAGATGAAGTCATTGTGCGCTTCCGGTATCCAGTTCCATTTCTGCCGGCTCTGGCCGATGCCCACGCCCAGCCAGCCGCCGGAGGCCAGGGCATACATGCCGGCATTGGACTGGTCGCAGAGACCGGTGCTGCAGTCCAGCTTCAGCCATGCGCTGATGCGGTTGGACCGGTTACTGCTGACCACCGACATCAGCAGGGCGCCCGCAGCGGCGGCAGCGAAGAGTGCACCCAGGAAACGCATGGGTGATCCGGCGAAGAACAAAGCCGCCAGCATGATCAGTCCCATGATGATCACCGTGCCGAGGTCGCTGCCGGCCATCACCAGCACGATCAGCAGGCCGCCGCCCGGGACCACGGGGATCAGGGCATGCTTCCACTCCGTGACCAGTGCTCCCTTGCGCGAGAGAACCGCGGCGAACCAGATGGCCATGGCCAGCTTTACCGCTTCCGAGGGCTGGCCCGTAATCGGGCCGATCTCGATCCAGTTCTTGTTGCCGTTCACTTCCTTGCCGATCACCAGGACCAGTATCAGGAGCAGGACGCCCACGAAATACAGCGGCCAGGCCAGGAACCGGTACTGCCGCGGCCCCAGCCGGGACAATCCCAGCATCGCCACGATGCCCGCGGCAGCGAACAGGGACTGCTTCAGGAACAGGTCGAAGGTGGTGGCGGCGCCGGCGTCGCTTCCCGCTGCTGCGGCAATTGACTCCACTGAGGACGCTGAGAGGACCATCATCAGGCCGATGGCCGTCAGGGCCAGGGTGGCGCCCAGGATGGTGTAGTAGCTGGAGCCGGTGGCGCTTCGGCCGCTTCCTTCAAGGAAGACCAGGAAGCGCTCCCTCCGGGACACGCGTTGCGGTGCTGCGTCAGCGGCGGCGGAGGTGCCGCCTTTGCCGCCCGGCCGTCCTTTGACCGCTGCGGAGCCCTGTCCAGTCACCGCGCCCTTGCCGGTTCCGGCGGGGTCCGCAGGAGCCCGGCGCAGTGCCGGTTTGCGTTTGCTGCCGGTGGGCGTGGTGACCACTCTAGGGCTCCTTCGGAGTCTGTGCCTGTTCCGCTGCCTGTTCCTCTGCCTGCCGTCCGCCCACGTACCCTGCCACGGCTTCGATAAAAGCCTCGCCGCGGTGGGCATAGGAGGTGAACTGGTCCATGGACGCCGCTGCCGGTGCCATCAGGACCGTATCTCCGGCTTCCGCCACGGCCGCGGCTGCCGCAACGGCACGGACCATGATCTCCTCGGCGCTGGTAACAGGTTCTTCCTGCCCACCAGTCTGCGCCGGGAGTGCCTCCACCACCGGCACATCCGGGGCGTGTCTTGCCAGTGATGCCCGCAGGTCCCCGGTCTCCACACCGATCAGGACCACTGCCTTGAGGCGGTCCCGGTGGGCTGCGACCAGATCGTCGTATCCCACGCCCTTGGACAGCCCCCCGGCAATCCACACCACACTGCTGAAGGCTGCCAGTGAGGCAGCGGCGGCATGCGGGTTGGTGGCCTTGGAGTCATTCACCCAAAGGATGTCTTCCAGCCGGGCCACCGGCTGGATCCGGTGGTCACCGGGCGCATAGGCACGCAGCCCGTCGCGGACGGCCACGGGCTCGACGCCGTAGGCCCGCACCAGTGCAGCGGCCGCCAGCGCGTTGGCCACCATGTGGCGCGGCGCGTACTCGCCCAGATCGGACATGGACGCGAGCTCGGCAGCGGAATCCTTGCGCTGCTCAATGAACGCGCGGTCCACCAGCAGTCCTTCGACCACGCCGACCATGCTGATGGCGGGTACACCGGTGGTGAATCCCACGGCCCGGCAGCCCTCCACCACGTCCGCGTTCTCCACCATGGACTCGGTTTCGTACTGTTCGGCGTTGTAGATGCAGGCAACCTGCGTGTTTTCGTAGATCTTGGCCTTGGCGTCCCGATAGGCCTCGTAGGAACCGTGCCAGTCCACGTGGTCTTCGGCCAGGTTCAGGCACACGCTGGCCAACGGCGAGATGGAGTGCGTCCAGTGCAGCTGGAAGCTGGAGAGCTCCACGGCAATGGCGTCATAACCTTCCGGATCGCGGATGGCATCCAGGATGGGCGTGCCGACGTTCCCGGCGGCAATGGCCCGCAGCCCGGCGGCGCGGAGCATGCTTTCGGTCATGGTGACGGTGGTGGTCTTGCCGTTGGTACCGGTGATGGCCAGCCACTGGGCGGTCTCGCGGCCCTCGCGGATACGCACCCGCCAGGCCAGCTCGACGTCGCCCCAGATGGGGATGCCCGCAGCCTCGGCCGCGGCCAGCACCGGATGCGTCGGACGGAAGCCGGGAGAGGTCACCACCAGCTCCGCGGCTTCGCCCTCGACCCGCGGCAGTGCCGCGACGGCGTCGGCGCCAAGCAGCACATCAGCGGCGCCGACAATGCGCAGGGTGTCCGCCTTGGCGCGGTTCTCCTCCGTATCGCGTGCGTCCACAACGACGACGCGGGCACCAAGCTCAATGAGGGTGTCGGCCGCGGAAAAACCGGAGAGCCCGATGCCGGTGACCACAACGCGCAGTCCGCTCCAGTCGGCATCCCAGGTTGTCAGTTCGGAAAGGGGTGCGCTCAATTTCCTACCACCCATTCTGCGTAGAAGATGCCCAGTGCCACGGCGACGCACAGGCCGGCAATGATCCAGAAACGGACCACTACAGTCACTTCGGCCCAGCCCTTGAGTTCAAAGTGGTGCTGCAGCGGAGCCATCTTGAAGACACGTTTGCCGCCGCTGATCTTGAAGTACCCCACCTGGATGATGACCGAAAGGGTGATGATCACGAACAGGCCGGCGAGGATCACCAGCAGCAGTTCCGTCCGGGAAAGGATGGCGAACGCGGCAATGGCACCGCCGATGGCCAGCGAGCCGGTATCCCCCATGAAGATCTTCGCCGGAGCGGTATTCCACCACAGGAAGCCGATCAGGGCACCGGCCATGGCGCCGGCCAGCAGGGCCAGGTCCATGGGGTCGCGCACCTCGTAACAGACGGCACCGCTTGCGGTCGGGGCACCGCAGCTCTGGTTGTACTGCCAGATGCCGATCAGGAAGTATGCACCGAATACCAGCACCGATGCGCCGGCGGCGAGGCCGTCCAGCCCGTCGGCCAGGTTCACGCCGTTGGTGGTGCCCGTGGTGATGAGCAGGGACCAGATGACGAACAGGATCGCGCCGATGATGGTGCCGGCAAAGGCCAGGTCCACTCCCGTGTCACGGACAAAGGAGATGGCCGTCGACGCCGGTGTGCGGCCCTGGTCGTTGGGGAACTGCAGCGCCAGAACTGCGAAGGCAATGCCCACCGCGGCCTGCAGGATGATCTTCGCCGTGGCGTTCAGGCCGAGGCTCCGCTGCTTGGAAATCTTGGTGTAGTCGTCAATAAAACCGACCAGGCCCATACCCACGGTAAGCAGCAGGACCAGCAGTCCGGACGCCGTCGGGCTGAAGGAGCCGAACCCCAGCATGCCGCTGATCAGGTGGGTAAGGAAGTACGCAGCCACCACTGAGGCCACAATGACGGCGCCGCCCATGGTGGGGGTGCCGCGCTTGGTGTGGTGCGAGGTGGGACCGTCGTCGCGGACGAACTGGCCGTAGCCTTTCCGCACCAGGAACCGGATAAACAGGGGTGTGCCGGCAAAGGCGAACACCAGGGCCAGTGATGACCCGACGAGCAGGGAGATCACTTCGTTTCGCCTCCGGTCCCGTGGGTACGGACCGGCGGGACAGCCGAATCGGTGGAAGTCAGTGCTGCAGAGGTCAAGGCTATCCGATCGCCGAGGAAGCGCAGTGCCGCCCCGTTGGAGGATTTGAACAGGACAATGTCGCCGGGTGCCAGGGAGTCCTCGAGGATGCGTTCAGCTTCCTCGGCCGTTTCCACGAAAGTGGACTCATCCCCCCAGGAACCCTCCATCACGGCACCGGTGTGCATGGCACGGGCGCCAGAGCCGACAACGATGAGTTTGGAGATGTTCAGCCGGACGGCGTACCGCCCGATGGCATCATGCTCGGTGACGGAATCATCACCGAGTTCCAGCATCTCGCCCAGCACCGCCCAGGTGCGGCGTTCCCGGCCGAGTTCGGCCAGGGTGCGCAGGGCGGCGCGCATGGACTCAGGGTTGGCGTTGTAGGCGTCATTGATGACGCTGACGCCGTCGGCGCGGTCGGTACGTTCCATCCGCCAGCGGCTCGCCGCGGTACGCCCGTTGAGGCCGGCGGCAATCTGCTCCCCGGGGATGCCCGCGGCATAGGCGGCAGCCGCCGCAGCCAGCAGGTTCGCCGTGTGGTGGGCACCGATCAGCCCGGAACGGATCGCGTGCGTGCTGCCGTCGGGGAGCAGCAGCGTGAAGACCGGGCGCCCCTCGGCGTCGGTGCCGGCGTCCAGGGCGCGGACTGCGTTCTTGGCGCCGTGCGCTTCCTCGGGCGAGGAGGTGAAGTACAGTACCGGCGCAGAGGTGCGTGAGGCCATGGCGGCCACCCGGACGTCGTCGGCGTTGAGGATGGCGGTGCCGTTTTCGGGCAGCGCCTCGACCAGTTCGCCCTTGGCAACGGCGATGTTCTCCACCCCGCCGAATTCGCCGGCGTGTGCCGAGCCCACAAACAGGACAACCCCGA
The DNA here is from genome assembly GCF_059090185.1 of Arthrobacter sp. MDT1-49-2. NCBI lineage: Bacteria > Bacillati > Actinomycetota > Actinomycetes > Micrococcales > Micrococcaceae > Arthrobacter > Arthrobacter sp. MDT1-49-2. The sequence goes on along the minus strand of NZ_JBNHFK010000011.1, from coordinate 69,273 downwards.
TGTCGGGCTTGACGATGTCGGCCAAGTAGCGGATGTTGCCGATGCGCGTGGCACCCATCTCCATCACGAGATACCGGGTGCCGTAGTCGGCGGTAAAGACGGTCAGCGGCAGTCCCACCTCGCCGTTGTAGGAACCCACGGGGGCCACCGTGGGACCCGCGGCGGCCAGGACGCCGGCCAGCAGGTCCTTGGTAGTGGTCTTGCCGGCGGATCCGGTGATGCCGATGACGGTCAACTCACCGGAGGCGCGCAGGCGGCGGATGATCTCCGCGGCCATGGTGCCCATGGCGAGGACAACGTCCGGCACCATTACTGCCGGGAAGAGATTGCCGGCGTCGTCGCTCACCGGGCGTTCCACGAGGGCGAGCTGCGCCCCCTGGTCAAATGCTGCCCCCACAAAGTGGTGGCCGTCGGAATTCTCTCCGGGCTTGGCTATGAAGAGCGAACCCTGCGTGGCCTCGCGTGAATCCGTTGTGGCGGAAGTCACGGCGAAACCGGTGCCCTGCGCAGCGGGCCCGATGAGCTCGCCGCCTGTAATTGCCGCTATTTCGGCTGCATTAAGTTCAATCATAACGATTTAGGACTCTACCCCGTCGCTTGTCAGGGCACTGAATCCGTATCTTGTCAAAGCCTGCCGCAGTTCCACGCGGTCATCCAGGGCCAGGTTCTCACCCATGACCTCCTGCCACACCTCGTGTCCGCGTCCGGCCACCAGGACGGTGTCCTGCGGGCGGGCAAGCTGGACGGCGCGGTCGATCGCGGCCGCGCGGGGTGCAACTTCCTCGATCACGCTGGTAAGCCCCTCACCGGACTGCGCTGCGGTTGCACCGCGGAGCACATCGGCTCGGATGGCCGCGGCGTCCTCGCCGTGCGGGTCATCGTCGGTGACCAGAACGACGTCGGCCAGCCGGGCGGCGATGGCGCCCATCAGCGGGCGTTTGGTCTGGTCCCGCTCACCGGTGGCACCAAACACCACGATGACCCGGGCATCTGCGTCCGGGCGGCGGACGGAAGCCAGGGTGCGGGTCAGCGCATCGGGGTTGTGCGCGAAGTCAACAATCGCGGCCGGCTCCTCGCCGATCAGCTGCATCCTGCCGGGCACCTCGACGGTGAACGGATCATGCGCTGCCAGAGCCAGGCTGATGTCCTCGGCCGGAACCCCCGCGGCGCGCACCATGACGGTTGCCAGCGCCGCGTTGGAGACGTTGAACCCGCCGGGCAGGGCAGTGGAGACACGCAGCTCCTCCCCCGCCGGGCCACGCAGGACGAACGAGTGCCCCAGGCCGCGCGGTTCCACCTCGGTGACGTTCCAGTCCGCGCCGTGGTCGGCGCCGTCGGTGGCCAGGGTCAGCACAGGCACACCGGCAGTGGCTGCCATCCGGGCGCCCCACTCGTCATCCACGGTGACCACGGCCTGCCGGGAGCGGTCCGGCTGGAAGAGTGCCGCTTTTGCCGCGAAGTACTCCTCCATCGAACCGTGCAGGTCCAAGTGGTCCTGGGTCAGGTTGGTGAACCCCGCGACGTCAAACCGCACACCGTCCACCCGGCGGTAGGCGATGGCGTGGGATGAAACCTCCATGGTCGCGGCATCGAGTCCGCGTTCGCGCATCAGGGCAAGCAGCCCATGCACCTGCGGGGATTCCGGGGTGGTCAGGACGCTGGGGATGGATTCGGCGCCGGCCCGGATCTCGATGGTGCCGATGAGCCCGGTGGTGCGTCCGAGAGCCTGCAGGAGGGAGTTAAGGAAGTAGGACGTGGTGGTTTTGCCGTTGGTGCCGGTAATGCCGAACAGTGCCGGGCGCGGCCCGTCCGCGGGAACGCTGTCAAAAACTGCGGCGGACAGCGGACCGACCAGCCTGCGAACGTCGCCTGCCACGAATACCGGGATGCCGGGTTTCCCCAGCTCGGCGAGACCGGCGGCATCGGTCAGCACCGCGGCCGCACCTGCGTTCTCTGCCGCCTGCGCAAACCGGGCACCGTGATGGTGCGCGCCTGCCACCCCTACGTAGAGGTCACCGGGGCGCACCTCGCGGGAATTGATGCTCAGTCCCGTCAGCTCGGTGGCCCAGCCTCCGTCGCCGGTGCCCGGGGCCGCCGCGACGTCCCGCAAAGCCGCCGGCAGACGGTCTACAGCCGTGCGCACGGTAACGGGTTTTACCGCTGCAGGACGCAGCCCGGACCCGGCAAGCCGGTTTTCACTTGTTGGCACTTCGTTGCTCTCCGATTTAGTACTCAATGGGGTAGGTCTCCGGCTTTCCCGTGGAGGGCGGCACGTTGCTGCTGACAAGCGCCTGCTCCATGACCTTCTGGAAGGACTGCCCCGGAATGATGTAGTAAAGGTCGCCCTGCGGACGCTGGAGGGTCACCACAACCACGTACTTGGGATCCTCCAAAGGTGCAATACCAGCATAGGAGAGCGTCGAGCCGCTGTAGCCGCCGTTGGGACCGGGAGCCTCGGCGGTGCCTGTCTTGGACCCCACCCGGTACTGCTCCAGCGCCCCCGTGGCGCCCGAACCGTCCTTGGTTACGGTCTCCAGCATCCGCCGGACCTCCGCCGCTGTCTCCTTGGACACAACGCGCGTTCCCTCGGGTTTTTCGACCGGTTTCTCCGTCCCGTCCTCGTTAATCACGGAGTCAATGATGCTGGGGGGAATGCGCACGCCGTCGTTGGCAATGGTCTGGAACACACCGGCGGTGTGAAGTGCCGTTTGCGTGAGCCCCTGGCCGAAGAGCACCGTGTACTGCTGCCGGGTGTCCCATTCGTCGGGATCCGAGAGGATGCCCGAGGTTTCCCCGTTCAGCCCTACGTTCAGGGGTTGGCCGATGCCGAACTTCCGCAGCCAGTCGTACCGTTCCTGCGGGGTGAGCTGCTGTCCGATCATGACCGTGCCGGTGTTCAGGGACTTTGCCAGCACCCCTGACGCGGTCATCCGGAGGTCGCCGTGCGGTGCGGCGTCCTTGAACGTCTGCCCGTCCACGGTGTAGTTCGAGCCGATGGCAAATTGCGATTCGGGGGTGATCAGGCCCTCTTCGATGGCGGCGGCCATGGTGATGACCTTGGTGGTGGATCCCGGCTCGAAGGAATCCGTCACGCTGCGCGCTTTGCGGGACTCCGCGGGGGTGGCGCCCGGGTTGTTGGGGTCCACCGTGGTGGATTCGGCCAGGGCAACCACCCTGCCGGTCTCCGCCTCCATCACAACGATGTTGCCCCACTCGGCGTTGTATTCCTCCACCTGTGCGGAAATGGTCTGCTGCGAGAACCACTGCAGGTCCTGGTCAATGCTGAGCTTGATCGACTGCCCGTCCTGCACAGGCTCATCCTCGTTGGTGGCGTAGGGAATCCGGATACCGTCCCCGCCGATTTCATAGGTCTTGCTGCCGGCTGTGCCGGCCAGGATCTCATCCTGCGTCAGTTCAAGACCCTCCTGGGCGCCTTCCGTGCCAAGGAAACCCACAATGGACCCGGCAACGGCGCCCGAAGGATAGGTGCGCAGCGTGGTGCGGTCCGCATAGATACCGGGGAACTTCACCGCCAGGACCTTTTCCTTGATCTCCGGAGTGACGGTCTTGGCAACAAAGTTGAAGCCCTTCTCCCCCAGTACCGAGGAACGCAGGGTCTCGGTGTCCTGGCCCAGGATGGCCGCAAGCTCCTCGAAGCCCTGGTCGAAGGGAATGTCCTGCAGGACACCTTCGGCGTCGCGGCGCTGGAAGACCTCGTCCTCGGCGTAGGGCTGCGACAGCCGCTGGTCAACCACAATGTCGAAGCGTTCCACACTGCGGGCCAGATAGTTGCCGTTGGCGTCGAGGATGCTGCCGCGCAGCGCCGGGACGCTCACCGTGGTGAGCCGGTTCGCGACGGCGTCTTCGGCCATACCGGCCGGGTCCAGTGCCTGGACCTGGAAAAGCCGGAGGCCAAGAACGGTCAGGAGAACCAGTGCTGTGATCAGTCCTGCCCGCAGCCGCTTGGCAACGAGAGCCACCCTGTGGTTGTTCGGGCCGGATGTCTGTGCCACAACGTGTCCTCGTTAATACCTAAAGTTGATGCCTGCCGGCCTGTTTCAGTTTCCGCTTCTCTGGACCGGAGCAGGAATGGTTCCGCCGTTCAGGTCCGCTTCGGGAACGGCGTCCGGTGCCGGTTCCCGTCCGTCCTCCGCTTCCGGTGCGGCGGCAGCGGCTTCACGTGCAGCTGCCTCCTCCTTTGCTTCGGCTGCCCTCACCGTATCCGGTGCCGGTTCCGGAATCACGGAAGGCGCGGGGGTGACCGGCTGGGTCAGGACGCTGGGCGCACCGATCTGCGCGGGCGCCGGATCGCTGTCCTTGGCCGGTTCGGGGGTGCCGGTGACCGCAAGTGTCTGCAGGTCAATGGTGCCGAAGGACGGAGAGGACACCATGCCGAGCTCCCCGGCCGCTGCGGCCAGGACCTGGGGTGCCTGATGATTCTCGATTTCCTGAGTCAGCGCCTCATTGCGCTGGGTAAGTTCGGTTTTCTGGCTTTGCAGTTCCACCAGTTCGTACTGCCCGCTGGACACGGAGATATTGAGCAGCAGCACGGAGGCGAGCCCAAGCACCAGGGCCGCGAAGCAGAAAACGGCAAACGGTGCCCGCTTCCTGCCGGCAGCCGCGGGAACCAGGGAGAGCGGCGTGCGGCGCCTGGGCGCCGCCGGCTCCTGTGCCGGGGCAGCATCCCAGTCGAGGGTACGTGCCGTATTGCCTACTACGGCATTCGCGGCAGAAGTACGGTATCGGGCCGTTGGCCGACGTTCACTCATTTTTCCCAGGCCCCGTCCATGGATTCGCGAATACGTTCTACTGCCCGCAGCTTGGCGGAGGCGGCGCGGGGATTCTCCGCGATTTCCTCCTCCGTAGGCACCTCGGTGCCCTTGGTCAGCCGCTTGAGCTGGGCTTTGTGCTGCTCAAGTTCCACGGGGAAGCCAACAGGTGCCGAGGAGCGCGCGCCCGCGGCGAATACTCCCTTGACGATCTTGTCCTCGAGGGAGTGGTAGGACATCACTACCACTCGGCCGCCAAGGTTCAGGACGGAGAGCGCCGCGGGAATGGCGCGTTCCAGCACGTCCAGTTCCTCGTTGACTTCGATGCGCAGCGCCTGGAAGGTCCGTTTGGCCGGATGTCCCCCGGTGCGCGCAGCGGCAGCAGGCACCACGCCCCGGATAGCCTCAACCAGTTCGCCGGTGGTGGTAAAGGGTTTGGCCTCGCGGGCGGCGGCAATGGCCGAGGCGATACGCCCGGCGAACTTCTCTTCGCCCCACTTGCGGATGATGCGTACGAGTTCCGCTTCGCTGTAGGTGTTGACGACGTCGGCCGCGGTGCGTCCGCGGGTGGTGTCCATCCGCATATCCAGCGGCGCGTCATAGGAGTAGGCAAAACCGCGGTCGCGCTCGTCGAGCTGCAGCGAGGAGACACCCAGATCGAACAGCGCACCGTCAATCCCGTCGAAACCGAGGTCCAGGACCACGTCGGCTACTTCGTCATACACCGCGTGCACCAGATCGATCCGGTCGGCAAACGGCTCCAGCCGCTTGCCTGCCAGTGCCAGTGCCTGCTGGTCACGGTCGATGCCGATCAGGTGGAGCTGCGGAAAACGCTGCAGCATTGCCTCACTGTGCCCGCCCATGCCCAGGGTCGCGTCGACGACGACGGCCCTGCCGTGGTCCGCGACGGCACGTTCAATGGACGGGGCAAGGAGATTGATGCAGCGGTCGCGCAGCACCGGAACATGCCGTTCCTCGGTGGGGCGCTCTTCGCTCATCTTGGGTTTCCTTAGGTTGTGGTGGTGCCGGTGGTCGAAGCCAGTCAGCGGGTGAACCGGGCGATTCTTGAACCAGACCCCCATCCGCGCCTCACCTGCCGGCCGCCTGGCTCCGGGGAAGGGAAGCCAGGTGGGCGGCGGTGGGGCGGCTGGAGATCTCATCCAAGATCGGGCCGGTGCTTGCCGGTGGTGCTAGAAGATCCCGGGAATCGTGTCCTCGTCGGTTTCCGAGAACGCGGTTTCCTGTTCCTCCAGGTAGTTCTGCCAGGCACCCGCATCCCAGATCTCGGCCCGCGTGCCTGCGCCGATGACGGCCAGTTCGCGTCCGAGTCCTGCGTACGTCCGCAGTGCCGGCGGTATGGTGACCCGGCCCTGCTTGTCTGGTACTTCATCGGAGGCTCCGGACAGAAAGACCCGAATGTAGTCACGTGCCTGGCGGGAGGAAAGTGGAGCTTCCCTCATCTGGTCGTGGACCCGTTCGAATTCCTTCTGGCTGAAGACGTAGATGCAGCGTTCCTGACCTCTGGTCAGGACGAGGCCGTCAGCCAGTTCCTCGCGGAACTTGGCCGGCAGGATCAGCCGCCCCTTCTCATCCAGACGCGGTGAATGTGTTCCCAGGAACATCAGTCACCACCCCGTCTGATCGGGGGCAAACCCCTCGAGTACCGCCCCTACCCTCTTATGTCCCCCACTTTACTCCACTTCCCTCCACAGTCAACGCTCTGGCGTGGTGATTTCCGGGCGCGTCGGATCCGAAAACCCGCGAAATTCCGCGGATACCTGCCTGTGGAGCGGGGTGGAGGGAATTCCCCGCGGTGTGCAGGTCCCGGGCACAAAAAAAGACCCGCCGTGGCGGGTCTTTTTCGGGATCGGAGCATCGGCCCAGGGGCCGGCCGGCGGGCCCGCTTAGGGCTGGTCCCGCTTACGCTCGTCCCACTTGTTTTCGAGGTTGTTCATGAACCCGCGCTGGGAAGTGGGCTCACGTTCCTTCCGGCCATCCGTGGCTTTGGGCGGGTTCTTCCGACCGCGCGTGGTCGCGTAGTAGACCCCGGCGCCCATGACGAGGAATCCGATCACGCCCACGACAATGCCGGCTTCAGTAATGCCCAGCAAAAGCACTGCCAGTCCCAAAACCGCCATCAAGGCACCAAGCACTATGCGCCTCGTCGAGATACCCCGGCCAGCCGACGTCGCCATCGAGTTCGCGAATTTCGGGTCCTCGGCGTGTAGTTGCTGCTCCAGTTGATCCAGCAAGCGCTGCTCGTGTTCCGAGAGTGCCATTGCTGCCTCCTTGCCGTCCGATTCTGCCCCTGTAAACCAACCAACGAACGTGTGGCGCCGGGTGTTCCCTGCGCAGGCCCGCTGCTGCTTTGCACTTATTCCAAGGATAGGGTGCAACGGGTCCCCACGAAAGCGGCGCATCTACCTAATCGGTCCAGGGCACGGCGCCGGTCTCCACCGCCCGCAGTTCCTCCCGCCGGTCAGTCCCCCGGGGCGGCTTTCCTTCCGTCCGTTGTCCTTGGTTGGGCCGGAGCGATGAGCCTGGCCGGAACAACTCCCATTTCGCCGAACCGCCGGTTAATCCGGTCAAGGGCGTCCTCGGTGGAGCGCCAGTTATCTTCCCTGCCGTCCAGTGTCAGCTGCATGGCTGCACCCTGGGCCGGTTCCAGCTGTTCGGCCCGGAGTCCGATCAGGCGCACGCTTTGCGGCCGCTTGCCCAGGGCCGAGAGCAGCCCCCTGGCAGCTTCGTAGATCATCTGGGCGCTGTCCACCGGCTCGGTCAGGGTGCGGCTGCGGGTCAGCGTTGTGAAATCCGTATACCGCAGCTTCAGGGATACCGCACGGCACTGCAGGCCGGCGGCACGCAGCCGGACAGCGCTTCGATGAGCCAGTCGCAGCAGTTCGGTGCGCAGCACCTCGTCATCGCTGACGTCCCTGGCGAAGGTTTCCTCTGCACCAATGCTCTTTTCCTTCCGGACAGGGGTCACCTGACGGGCATCCCGTCCCCAGGACAGTTCGTACACATGATCGCCCACAGCGCCAAGCAGCCGGCGGAGAACGCTCGGCGGAGTGTTGGCTACGTCAGCCACAGTGGCAATGCCTACCCGTGCCAGGACTTCGCGGGTCTTTGCGCCCACTCCCCACAGGGCGGAGACATCCAGAGTGTGAAGGAAGTCCACGGTCTGCTCCTTGGGAACCAGAAGCAGACCGTTCGGCTTACACCGCGTGGAGGCGATCTTGGCCACGAACTTGGTGGCGGCAATGCCCACGCTTGCCGTCATGCCCATCTCTGCTGCCACCCGTTCGCGGATCAACTCGCCGATCTCCCTGGGCGCACCCAACCTGCGCATGGACCCGGAGATGTCCAGGAAAGCCTCATCGACACTGAGCTGCTCCACCAGCGGGGTAATGGATTCAAATATCTCCATCAGCTTCCTGCTGAAGGAGCGGTAGACCTCCTGATGCGGTTCCAGCACGGTGGCCTGCGGGCACTGGCGCCGGGCAACGGCCATCGGCATGGCCGAACGGACCCCGTAGCGCCTCGCCTCATAGGAGGCGGAAAGGACCACGGACCGGCCGCCGAGTCCCCCGACGATCACCGGCTTGCCGAGGAGGTCGGGGCGCTTTAGCAGTTCCACGGACACATAAAAGGCATCCATGTCCACATGCAGGATGGTGCAGTCGCGGTTGCCGCTGCCGCCGTCGGGGCCTTTGCTCACCCCTTCATCGTAGCCACCGGCACCCCCTGTCCGCCTTCCTGCACACCCGCGGCGGTCACCTAGACTTGGGTGCAGGACCCTGACCCCCACCGAGCGGAAATCAATGAAAAAGTCCCTGACTGCGCTCTCTGCCGTTCTCCTTCTCCTGGTTGCTGCCGGATGCACCGAGGAAGGCGGCACGGATTCGGCCGCCTCTGCATCCGCGGGCCAGACTGCAGGCGCCTCCCTCCCGGCGGAGTCCGGACCCGCCGCCACTGCCAGTGCGTCCCCCTCCCCGGTAGCACTGGCGGACGGGTTCCCCACTGCGCTGATTCCCGTGCTGGACGGTGCCGAGATCCGCTCCAGCACTGTGGACCGGACCGGCACGCAGGTGAGTGCCGTACTGGTTGAATCCACGACGGCGCCGCCCGCGGACGTGTTCGCCTTTTACGACAAGGCGCTCACGGCGCAGGGGTTCACCGCTGCTGAGTCCGCTGCCGGCGCCCCGGCATCACGGGACTACATCCGAGCCACCTCGGCGGAACCCGAAACTGTAAACGTGACGGTCACCGCACGGAACGGCGAACCTTCCACGGTCACCGTTGGCGCCACCGTCCTTGCCGAGTCGGTGAAATAACCCGTGGCTGACTTCCCCTCCTCCCCCGCCCGGAGCACCCCCGCCGTCCACACCCCGGAACAGGAGCAGGCTGCCTACCGAAGCCTGCTGGCCGAGGAGCTGGAAAGCTTCCTGGCAACACAGCATGAGGTCCTCTCCGAGGTCTCCGAGGAAGCGCTGCCGCTGCTTCAGGCAGTGCATAACCTCTCTCGGGGAGGCAAACGGCTCCGTGCCCTCCTTGCGTACTGGGGCTGGCGGGGAGCCGGCGGCGAACCGCTGGATGCAGCCGCGGTCCGTGCGGGGGTGGCCCTGGAACTCTTCCAGAGTGCAGCACTGATCCATGACGACATCATTGACCGTTCCGATACCCGCCGCGGCGGCCCCAGCGTGCACCGCACCTTTTCACAGGCACACCAGGACGCCAACTGGCACCTGGACGGATCACACTTCGGTTCGTCCGCGGGCATCCTCGCCGGGGATCTCTGCCTGGCATTCAGCGAGGAAATGTTCTCCGCCGTCGGCGCTCCAGCGGCCCACGGCACTGCGGCCCGGCGGATTTTCAACCGGATGCGCACCGAGGTGATGGCCGGCCAGTACCTGGACATCCTCGAAGAGGTGGTCGGACCCAGCCATGAGCCCGAACGCGCCGTTGTCCGGGCGCGGAACATCCTGCGGTACAAGGCGGCCAAGTACACCACCGAGCATCCACTGACCCTGGGCGGTGCCCTGGCCGGCGCCAACGAGGAACTGCTGGCGGCCTACTCGCGCTTTGCCCTTCCCCTGGGCGAAGCCTTCCAGCTCCGCGACGACGTGCTTGGGGTCTTCGGTGATCCGCAGACTACCGGGAAGCCGGCGGGTGATGACCTGCGCGAAGGCAAGCGGACAGTGCTCATTGCCTATGCCCTGTCCGGCGGCGGCGAGGATGCGCGGCGGGAGATCGCCCTCCGCCTGGGCGACCCCGCCCTCGACGACGACGGCGTGCGGGTGCTCCGCAGCGTCATTGAGGACAGCGGAGCGCTGGCGGCTACCGAAGCCCTGATCAGCAGCCACACCGAGGCTGCATTCGCAGCACTCGAGGCCCTCCCCGTGGATCCCGTGACGCGGTCGGCGCTGGAGGCACTCGCCCACTCTGCCGTTCGGCGCAGTTCTTAGATCCGGGGCGGTTCCCCAACAGAAAACGGCCCCGCCCGAAGGCGGGGCCGTTCCCTGTATTTTGCGTCGATCGGTGCCGATTATCGGCTCCCTATATCTCCATATATACGGTTATATACAGGGAGCCGGAATCCCGCCGGACGCGGGGGCCGCCTGCTACCAGGCCAGGGCCTGGGCCCGGCGCCGGATCTCCGTCTTGCGGCCTTCACGCAGGGCATCCACGGGGCGGCCAGGAAGAGTGTCATCCGCGGTGAAAAGCCAGCGGATCATCTCGTCGTCCTGGAAGCCTGCGTCATTGAGTACCGAGATGGTGCCCTTAAGGCTGTCCAGGATGGCGCCGTCGTTAATAAAGGCAGCGGGGACGCTGCGGATCTTCCGCTCCCCCAGGCGCACGGCCACGAGGGCCCGCTCCTCCAGGAGGCTATGCACCTTGTTAATGGGCAGGTCGAGTTGTTCAGCCACGTCGGGCAGGGTCAGCCAGTCAGAAACAAGTTCCTCAAGTTCATTCACCCTTCAAGGGTGCCATGTCCGCCGAATCCGGGCCACTTGGGCATTCCGACGCGTAAAAGAAACCCTAAATCCGATACTCAGGTATTGTCCCCGAGCCTGCTTGGTGTAAATTCACATGAGTACCTGAAATCACATGTGTAACCTAAGCAACACTAGTCACATAAGCCACAGGCACCATACCTGTTGCACTACTTGTTTTTGTCCCACGGATTTGCGGTAAAGGCCGCGGCCATCACAGATGAGGAAACAGCAACCCTATGAACGCTGAGTCGACAACGGGAACGCCTGCCGCGCGCCCCGCTGCAACCGGAATGCCGCGCAAACTGAGTGTTGCCGTGACAACCGCCGCGATTCCTGCAGTGATGATGTCCGCGCTGGCCCTCGCAGAACCCGCTGCCGCTGCTCCTGTCTCTCCGCAGAACACGCTGTTCCCCCAGCTTCCGCTGCAGGCCATCAAAAACCTGAATACGGGTGCAGCGACCGGCGTCGCCGCTTCCCAGCTGGCCACCCAGGTCCCCGCCACGCTCGCTGCCGAATCCTCGGTGCCGGCCACCCACCGCATTGCCGCCGGCGATACCGTAACCTCCATCGCGGCCCAGTACGGCCTGTCAGTGGCCGAGGTGCTGCGGGTCAATAACCTGCAGCCGTCGTCCCTGATCTTTGCCGGCAAGGAGCTCCGCCTTACCGGAACCGCGGCCCCCGCTGCTCCCGAGAAGAAGGCCGGCCAGGAATCGGGCACCTACACGGTGGTTTCCGGGGATACGCTCAGCGCCATTGCGGCCCGGCACGGTGTTGCCCTGTCCAGCATCCTCGCTGCGAACAACCTGACCCTCACATCGGTCATTTACCCCGGCCAGTCCATCGTGGTGAAGGGAGCAGCCCCGTCGGCGCCGCCCGCCGCTCCCGCTGCGCCCGCAGCACCGGCACCCGCCGAGGTCCAGGCCGGCGGCGCGACCGCCGATACCTACACAGTGAAGCCCGGCGATACGCTCGGCGCCATCGCCGCGGAACACGGCGTGAGCCTGTCGAGCGTCCTCGCCGCCAACGGCCTGAACTCCTCTTCCGTCATCCGTCCCGGACAGCAGATCAGCGTCAGCGGCGTCGGGACCGTAAGCATTGCCTCCTCGGCACCGGTAGCAGCGGCCCCGACGGATCTGGTGCCCAGCACGTTCCTGCACTACACCTACCCCGAGCACGTGGTGGCCGGTGCCAACCTGAACAAGCAGACCCTGAACTCCCTGCCCGTGCCCAGCCGCGCCGAGATGCAGCAGATCGTTGCCAATACCGCTGCGCAGATGGGTGTCGATCCCGCTCTCGCCCAGGCCTTCGCCATGCAGGAGTCCGGTTTCGATCAGCGCGCTGTCTCCCCCGCCAACGCCATCGGCACCATGCAGGTCATCCCGTCCTCGGGCGAGTGGGCCTCCCAGCTGGTGGGCCGCGAGCTGAACCTGCTGGATCCGTATGACAACGCCACGGCCGGCGTCGCCATTATCAGCGCGCTGATCCGGACCAGCGACAGCCTGGAGAACGCCATTGCGTCCTACTACCAGGGCCAGTACTCCGTGACCACCAACGGCATGTTCTCCGACACACGCAGCTACGTCAGCTCCGTGCTGGCACACCGGGCCACCTTCCAGTAACCGGAAGAACCGCAGGGTGCAGCGGAAGGGTCCGGATCGGGTGTCGATCCGGACCCTTCCGTCTGTCCCCACTAGGATCGAAGAGTGCATGATCCCGTGAAAGACTCCCTCGTAGACACGCTGGTGGATGACCGCTACTTCGTCCGGTCGCTGATCGCGCGCGGCGGCATGTCCAGTGTCTACCTCGCTACCGACCGCCGGCTGGACCGCGACGTAGCGCTGAAAGTGCTGTTCCCTCATCTGGCCGCCGACCGAGGTTTCCTTCGGCGTTTCGAGAGCGAGGCCAAGTCGGCGGCACGCCTTTCGCATCCCCATGTGGTGGGCGTACTGGATCAGGGCATCACCGACTCCCTCGCCTATCTGGTCATGGAATATGTCCCCGGACGAACCCTGCGGGGACTGCTGGACGAGCGCCGGGCCCTCTCCCCCCGGCTTGCGCTGGCACTGATGGATGCGGTGGTCGAGGGCCTGGCCGCGGCCCACGACGCCGGCCTGGTCCACCGTGATGTCAAACCCGAGAACGTGCTGCTGGCAGACAACGGCCGGATCAAAATCGCCGACTTCGGCCTCGCCCGCGCAGTGTCCACCAGCACCAACACCGGAACCCTCGTCGGGACCGTGGCCTATCTCGCCCCGGAACTGGTGACCGGAGACGGCGGCGACGAACGCAGCGATGTCTATTCAGCGGGCATCATGCTCTATGAAATGCTGACCGGACGGCAGCCGTTCACCGGCGACTCGCCCATCCAGGTCGCCTTTGCCCACGTGCATTCGGCAGTACCGGCGCCCTCAGCCCTGTGCCCGGGGCTGGCGGAGGATTTGGACGAGCTGGTGCGGTGGTGCACTGCACGGGACCCCGAAGAACGCCCGGTCAACGGGCGGGCACTGCTGGGTGAACTCCGGCATATCCGTGCCACTCTCAGCGACGAGGAACTCGACTTCCGGTGCAGCGACGGCTCCGCGTCCCCGGACGCCCCCACAGAGGCCCTGACGAGCACCGCAACACCTGCCGGTGCCACGGAAGTCCTGGGCACCTCCGATCCCACCAGCATCATTGACGCCTCCGCCCTTGGGCACGGCACCGCCGGCCCCACTGCGAACTCCACCGAAGTAATCAGCCGCAGCGAGCACGCCACCACGGTATTTCCGGGTGGACTCGGCGCCGGCAGCGATGCAGGCGACGGCACTGCCGACGGTTATCCGGACGAAGGCTTCGAGGACGAGGAGGAGGACGGCGGGACCGGCGATGAGCCGGCAAGCGCCCGCGCGCGCCGCAGGGCGGCCAAGCGTGCCGACCGTAACCGGCTCCGCGACAGCGACCGCGAGGCCCACCGTCCGCAGGTAGGTCTGCGCAGCGGCAGGACCGGCCGCCGGGGAGTCCTGCTGGCCCTGCTGCTGACCGTCCTGCTTTGCGCCGCGGCATTCGCCGGCTGGTTCTTCGGCGCCGGTCCCGGCGCCCTGGTTGCCATCCCGGATGTCAGTAATGCCGCCGCCGACGACGCCGGTGAGCAACTGGGCGGGGCAGGCCTGAATTTCACCACGAGTGAGGTCTATGACGAAGTGGTGGCCGCCGGATTCGCCGTCGGCACCGACCCTTCGGCACCCGGCGAGGTGCGCCGTTATCAGCCGGTGACGCTGCTGGTGTCCAAGGGGCCCCAGCTCTTCGCAGTACCCAACATTGTCCAGCGCACCTTGGAAGCCGCCGAATCGGACCTGGCGGACGCTGAGCTGACCCTCGGCGGCGTCACGGAGGAACACAGCGAGACAGTGGCCGCCGGGGCGATCATCAGCCAGTGGCCCACCCCGGACACCATGCTCCGGCTCGGCGCCGCGGTGGATGTCACGGTCTCCAAGGGGCCAGCACCGGTCGAGGTCCCGTCGGTAATCGGGCAGAACGAGGACGCCGCGGTGAAGGCCATTGAGGATTCGGGCCTCAGCGCCGCCGTTGCCCCCGAGAAGGTCAACAGTGCCACGGTGCCGGCCGGCGCCGTCGTCTCCCAGACGCCGGAAGCAGGACTGCTGGAGAGAGGTCAGACCGTGACGCTGACTATCTCCCTCGGGCCGCGGATGGTGGAAGTGCCGAACTATGTGGGGCGCCGCGCCGAGGAAGCACGGGCCGACCTCGAAGGCCGGGGATTCACTGTCCAGGTGGAGAACCTGCTCGGCGGCCTCCTGGGCCTGGTCCGGGATCAGGACCCCGGCGCCGGGACGGCTCCCGAGGGGTCCACGGTGATCCTCAAGGTCGTCTAGGACCCGCCGCACAAAGGAACAGCGCCAAGGAACAAAGGAGGGCTGCAGGAGATCTCCTGCAGCCCTCCTTTCAGGTCTCTGACCTAGCTCCGGCGAGAAAGGGCTCCGGCGACCAGGAACGCCATTTCGAGGGACTGCATGTGGTTCAGCCGCGGGTCACAGACCGATTCGTAGCCCTCCACAAACGCATCCTGGTCGATGGGGTCGGCTCCGCCCAGGCACTCGGCGACGTCGTCACCGGTCATCTCCACGTGCAGTCCGCCCGGGAAGGTGCCCAGGGAATCATGCACTTCGAAGAACCCGCGGACCTCGTCCATCACGTCGTCGAAGTTCCTCGTCTTGTAGCCGTTCGGCGATGTCACGGTGTTTCCGTGCATCGGATCGGTGACCCACAGGACCTTGGCGCCGGACGCCGTGACCTTCTCCACCAGCGGCGGCAGCTTCTCGCGGATGTTGTTGGCCCCCATCCGGGTGATGAAGGTCAGCCTGCCAGGCTCGCGGTTGGGATCCAGCTTGTCGATCAGGGCGAGGGCATCCTCGGCACTGGTCTTCGGCCCGAGCTTGACGCCGATGGGATTGCGCACCTTGGAAAGGAAGTCCACGTGGGCGGCGTCGAGATCCCTCGTCCGCTCCCCTATCCAGAGGAAGTGCCCGGACGTGTCATAGGGCTGCCCGGTCCGGGAATCCACGCGCGTCAGGGCACGCTCGTAGTCCAGCAGCAGGGCTTCATGGCTGGCAAAGAACTCCACCCGCTTGAGGGCCTCGAAATCCGCGCCGCAGGCATCCATAAAACGGACGGCCCGGTCGATCTCGCGTGCCAGGGACTCGTACCGGGAGTGCGCAGGGTTCGAGGTAAAGCCCTTGTTCCAGTGATGCACCAGCCGCAGGTCGGCAAAACCGCCCTGGGTAAAGGCACGGATCAGGTTCAAGGTGGAAGCGGAGGTGTGGTACGCGCGGACCATCCGGGCAGGATTGTGCCGGCGGGACTCCGGCGTGAACTCAAAGCCGTTGACCATGTCGCCGCGGTAGGCGGGCAGAGTGACGCCATCGCGGGTCTCATCATTGGAGGAGCGCGGCTTGGCGAACTGGCCCGCCATCCGCCCCATCTTGATCACCGGCACCGAGGCGCCGTAGGTGAGCACCACAGCCATCTGCAGCAACGTGCGTACACGGGCACTGATCTTGTCCGCAGTGGCGGCTTCGAAGGTCTCTGCACAATCGCCGCCCTGCAGCAGGAAGGCCTTGCCCTGCGCCGCCTCGGCCAGGCGGGAACGGAGCACGTCCACTTCACCGGCAAATACCAGCGGCGGCACCATGGACAGTTCCGCTATGGCAGCGCTATACCCGGGATCGTCCTGCCAGGTGGGCTGCTGGGCAATAGGCAGGGAACGCCAGTTATCCAGTTCCGGGTGGCTCGCAGCAGTAGCGGCCGCTCCGGAGAGCGTAGTTGGAAGGGAATCGCTGTTTACGGGTGTGTTCGTCACGGCTTAAGCCTACTGGCTGCCTGCTCGGAACAAACAAGGGCGTCATATTAGCCGGATGCCGTGCAACGTAACCCACGGGCGGTTCCGGCCGACCGAGGCGAGGGACGGGGATAGGCGGCGCGGGGGCTCCCGCAAACCGGTATGACGCCCAGCGGTATTACGCCGAGATTACGCCGAGTGCGGGCGGCGGTCCTGTTCAGCGGACGAGCTGCCGTTGCCTGTAGCTGATGCATCATCCGTGCCGGAGCCGGTGATGTCCGAGGCGCCCTTGGGTGTCCGGCGTTTTCCGGCACGCTCACCACGTGCGGCCTTATTCGCTGCCGTACTCCCCTGCGGAGCCTTGGCTGCCTTCGCGTCCTTCGGCGTCTCATCCGGGCCTGCGGCCTTGGCACCAATAACGGTCACCGTGCCGGGCACCTTACCGCCGTCCGGCACATCGACGGCGGGAGCATCGGTGCGGGCATCGGTCCCTGCCGTCGCAGTGCCGAGCCGGACTGCGGCGCTGCGGGCTTCGGCGGCTTTGCCGCCCTTGCGTGCGGCGTTCTTCTCCTTGACGGTGCTGGCGTATACGTCGACGTATTCCTGGCCGGACAGGCGCATGAGTTCATACATGATTTCGTCAGTTACCGAGCGCTGGATGAAGCGGTCATTCTCCAGTCCGGCGTACCGGGAGAAATCCAATGGCTCGCCCACAATGATGCCGATCCGGCGGATGTTGGGAATCCGGCGTCCGATCGGCTGGACCTTGTCGGTACCGATCATGGCAACGGGTATCACCGGGACACCGGTAGTGAGCACCAGCTTGGCCACACCGGTCTTGCCGCGGTAGAGGCGTCCGTCCGGGCTGCGGGTTCCCTCGGGGTAAATGCCCAGCAGGCCGCCGTTTTCAAGTACGTCAACACCGGCCTTCAGCGAGCTGGCGGAGGCCGCACCGCCGGAGCGGTCCATGGGCAGCTGGTTGGCGAGCCGGAAGAACGCAGCCGTGAGCTTGCCCTTGATGCCCTTGCCGTTGAAGTAGTCGCTCTTCGCGAGGAAGCTCACCGGGCGGGGCACGGCGAGCGGCAGGAAGATCGAGTCCGAGAATGAGAGGTGGTTACTCACCAGGACGGCAGGACCGGACTCGGGAATGTTATCCATCCCCTTCACCCAGGGCCTGAAGAGAAGATTAACCACCGGCCCGATGAATATCGTCTTCATCACCCAATAGAACACGCGGCCTGATCTCCCGTCCGGACAAACAAAACTAGGGAACCTGTTGGTTCCGCAGACTCTACTGTATGCGGGCGGCGCACTGCAGGTGAATTTCCGGCGTGCGCGCCCCCTAATAGTTTGCTACCTGCGGGGTGGAAAATGCCCGCTGCAATGCAACCATAGAGATATGACTTCCCTCCCGGGCGCTGACGCCTTTCACTATGCGGGACACGGCGCCAATGCCGGCGTGGGTGTGCTCCTGAGCCACGGGTTCACCGGCTCCCCGGTAAGCATGGCTGCCTGGGCCCGTCACCTGGCCGATCAGGGCTACGCGGTGAGCCTGCCGCTGCTGCCCGGACACGGGACCACATGGCAGGAACTGGCACGAACCCCCTGGCAGCGGTGGTACGGGGAATATGAGCTGGCCTACCACTCCTTGCGGAAGCGGGCCGGAACTATCGTCGCGGCGGGGCTGTCCATGGGCGGCGCGCTGGCACTGCGGCTCGCGGCGAGGCAGCCCGTTGCCGGCGTCGTCGTCGTAAATCCCGGGCTGACCATCGGCGACCCGCGGGCCCGGTACGCGGGCGTGCTGAAATACGTGCTCCGATCCGTGCCTGCCATTGGCAACGACATCCGCCTGGAGGGACAGGACGAGGGAGCCTATCCGCGGACGCCGGTAGCGGCCGTGCACCAGCTGGGACGGCTCTTCCGTGACACCGCGGCGTCGCTGCCGTCGGTGACCGCACCGGTCCTGGCCTTCCGGTCCCGCGTGGATGCGATTGTCCCCGAATCCAGCATGGATGTGCTGCGGTCCGGGCTGATCAACACCGACCTTGAGGTGGTGCCGCTTGAGAACAGTTACCACGTGGCCACCATGGACCACGACGCGCCGCTGATCTTCGAGCAGTCCCACCAATTCATCCAACGGGCGAGCACCGGAGTCCGCTCATGACTGACCGCGAACCCGACCACAGCGGATCCACCGACGAGGAAGTCTGGCTGGACCTGGTCGCCCGGCTGGAACACATGGACGCAGACGGGACCAGTCGCGACGGTACCGCCGAGCGGGAATCCCCGGCACCGAAGGAGGACTCCGGTCCCCGACACGGTGCTCCGGGTCCGGCCGGCACGCCTGCCGAGCGGACCCGGGCCATCTTCGAGAACCAGCCGCTTTCGATGTCCGGCCCGAGGGACTACGCAGCGCCGGAGGAAGACGAGGACGACGGCGGCTTCACTCCGCCGGAACCACCGCCCCTGGGCAGCGGTGAACCGCTGGTGGTGCTGGCCTGGATCGGCGCACTGGGCGGGCCGCTAATGCTGCTGCTGTTCGCGATGTTCTGGCGCGGCGCACCCCTGGCCATGGTGCTGGGCACCATCGCGCTCTTCGCGGGCTCGGCGGCGTACCTGCTCTTCCGGCTCCCGGCACATCGCGACGAGAACGACGACGGCGCCGAGGTCTAGGCGCCAAGGTCTAGGCGCCGAGGTTAAGGCGCGGAGGTTCAGGCGCGGAGGTTCAGGCGCCGAGGTCCAGGGGCGGAGGTCCAGGGGCGGCCAGCCCGTGCCCCGTTGAAGGGGCGCAGCCGTCTTTACCCCGGCTTAGCGGCGGGTGGCGATCCGGGAAAGGTCGGCGGCACCGATCATTCCCGCTGCCGGTCCCATGGCTGCGCGTTCCATCCGGGCTGCGGGCCGGAAACCCCGTCCGGTGAGGTTCCGGGCAAAGGAACGGCGCGCCGGTTCGAGCAGCAGATCGCCGGCATCACTCAATCCGCCGCCAATGACGAACATTCCCGGGTCCAGGGCAGCTGCCAGGTTCGCCAGGCCGAGTCCCAGCCACTGGCCCACCTCCTCCAGCAGTTCAATACTTGCCGGATCGCCTTCCAGAGCCAGGCGGGTCACTACGGCGCCCGTCACGGCCTCCGTATTGCCGTCCACGGCACGAAGCAGTTCCTGGGCCACCGGCGAATTCGCGGCCGCCAGTTCACGCGCTTCCCTTCCCAGCGCGTTGCCCGAGGCATACTGCTCCCAGCATCCGCGGTTTCCGCATTCGCAGCGGTGCCCTCCGGGCATGATGATCTGGTGGCCGAACTCGCCCGCCACACCGAACCGTCCGCGCTCCAGGCGTCCGTCAAGCACCATGGCTCCCCCGATCCCGGTTCCCAGGGTCACGCACACCAACCGGGACTCCCCTGCACCGGCGCCGAAACGGTATTCCGCCCAGGCGGCGCCGTCGGCGTCATTGACCAGGAACACCCGGCGGCGCAGCAGCCGTTCGAGATTCTCGCGCAGGGGCTCGTTGCGCCAGGCAAGATGCGGACTGAACAGCACCGTACTGCCGGCAAGGTCCATCCATCCGGCCGCGCCTATGCCGACGGACCACACGTGGTGCTCTGCGGAGAGTTCACGGACCAGATCGACAATGACCGCCTCGACCTCGCGGGGGTCATGGCCGGGAGTGGAGCGGCGAGCCTGCTTCAGGACCCTGCCGTCGCCGTCCACCAGTCCGGCGGCCACTTTGGTTCCTCCAATATCGATGCCGATGGCCAGCCCCCGCCGCCGCATCCGGTTGTGCAGGCGCATGGGCCGGCCGGTCCGGAAAGGCTCGGAAGGCGCCAGTCGGCGCTGCAGGGGGCTGGAAACGGAACGGGGCACGGAAACTGGGGTTACTGGACGCATCAGAAACCTATTCTAAGGAAACAGCAAGAGCAGTGACGCAAAAGTTATAGATCCGCAAGGTTACCGACGGGTACAAGAGTGTGATCTAGGTTATAGGCTGACAGTGCCTACGGGCCCACCCGGATATCAAAGGAGCTATCGTGCGAGAATTCAGCGTTCCCGTCCTAGCGGAATCCCCGCCGCAGACAAACATCACCAACATGCTGCTGGACCAGGCAGCAAAGCCGAGCAATCCGGCGCTCTTCGCCGTGCGGGACGGGCAAGGCGAGTGGCAGCGGATCAGCGCCACCGAGTTCACCAAGGATGTCCGCGCCCTCGCCAAGGGCTTCATGGCCTCGGGTGTGAAGGCCGGGGACCGCGTGGCCATTATGTCCCGCACCCGGTACGAGTGGACCCTGGTGGACTTCGCCCTCTGGTTCGCCGGCGCCGTATCGGTTCCGGTCTACGAAACCTCCTCCCCTTCCCAGGTCGCCTGGATCCTCAGCGACTCCGGCGCCGTCGGCATTGTCGTGGAAGCTGCGCGGCACGAGAACATTGTCCGGCAGGCTGCAGCAGATGAAGACCTTTCGGGGGTTGCCAACGTCTGGCAGATTGACGGCGGCGGCCTCGATACACTGCGGACCGCCGGCGCCTCGATCAGTGACGAGGATCTCGAAGCCCGCCGGGCCACGGCACACATGGATGACCTTGCAACCATCATCTACACCTCCGGCACCACGGGTAAGCCCAAGGGCTGCGAGCTCACACACGGCAACTTCGTGGACCTGACCAAGAACTCCGAACTGGCGGAGCCCGAAGTGGCCCGCGAAGGCTCGCAGACCATCATGTTCCTTCCCCTGGCCCACGTGCTGGCCCGGTTCATCTCAGTGCTTAGCGTGGGTACCGGTGCCACCGTTGCGCATACGCCGGACGTCAAGAACCTGCTCCCCGATCTCCAGAGCTTCAAACCCAGCTTCATCCTCGTAGTGCCCCGTGTGCTGGAAAAGGTTTACAACGCCTCCATGCTCAAGGCTGAGGACGGCGGCAAGGGCAAGATCTTCCATGCAGGCGTTGCCACCGCCGTGGAATGGTCCAGGGCCAAGCAGGAAGGGAAGGTGCCGCTGGGCCTGAAGCTCAAGCACGCCCTCTTCGACCGGCTGCTGTACGGAAAGATCCGCGAAGCCATGGGCGGACGGGTGGAGTACGCCGTCTCCGGCGGAGCTCCGCTGGGCGAACGGCTGGGACACTTCTTCCACGGTATCGGCCTCCTGGTCCTGGAAGGCTACGGCCTGACCGAAACCACTGCACCGCTCACCACCAACACCCCGCAGCTGGTCAAGCTGGGCACGGTGGGAGCCCCGCTTCCCGGCAACAGCGTTCGGATTGCCGACGACGGCGAGATCCTCGCCAAGGGCATCAGCGTGATGAAGGGCTACTACAAGCGTCCCGACCTCATGGGTGAAACCTTCACCGACGGCTGGTTCCACACCGGTGATATCGGCGAACTGGATGCCGACGGCTTCCTGAAGATCACCGGCCGCAAGAAGGAAATCATCGTGACGGCCGGCGGAAAGAACGTCGTGCCGTCCCAGCTGGAGGATTCCATCCGCTCCAATGCCATCGTCTCGCAGTGCGTGGTGGTCGGCGATGCCAAGCCGTTCATCTCCGCACTGATCACCATCGATGAGGAGGCACTTCCGGGCTGGCTGGAGCGGCACAAGCTCCCTGCCGGCATGACGGTGAGCGAAGTCGCCACCACTGACGAGCTGCAGACGGAACTGCAGGGCATTGTGGACCGGGCCAACAAGAAGGTCTCCCAGGCTGAGGCAATCAAGGTCTTCCGCGTGGTTCCCACCGACTTCACCGAAACCAGCGGACACCTGACGCCGTCACTGAAGATCAAGCGCGCCCAGGTGCTGAGGGACTTCTCGGAGGTCATCGAAGAGATCTACAGCGGTCAGCGCGTCTGACCCTGCACGGCTTCAAGCCGGGCAGGGACCCCTCGACTAGAGGCGGTTCCTGCCCGGCTTTTCCGTTGTCTTCAGGGACAGCAGGGCGTTCTCCACTACTTCGGTCAGCGCCGGATGAATCCAGTACTGCCCCCGGGCCATGGTTGCGGCGTCCAGGCCGAACTCCATGGCCTGAATGAGGGGCTGGATCAGCATGGACGCCTCGTGGCCCATGATGTGCGCGCCGAGCAGGCGGCCGGTCTCCTTCTCCGCCAGGAGCTTCACGAAACCGGTGGAGTCCTCCATGGCCCAGCCATAGGCCGTCGAGCCGTATTCCTGCACGGCCAATGCCAGTTCCACACCCCGCGCCTCGGTATCGGTGCAGGCTTCTTCCTCTGTCATTCCCACGCTGGCAATCTGCGGGCTGCTGAATACCGCCGCGGGAACAAACCGGTGATCGGCTTCCCGCAGATCATCCGGATGAACCAGGTTGTGCGCAACCACCCGCGCCTCATGGTTGGCGACGTGCTTGAGCTGGTAGTCGCTGCTGACATCCCCCAGCGCCCAGACGCCCGGCACCGGAGTGCCGGAGGACAGCACCCGGCCGAAGCCGTCCACCGCCAGCCGGCCATCTTCCCGGGTGTCGAAACCCGCCGCAGCCACGTCCAAGCGGTCCGTATTGGGTACGCGTCCGGTGGCCGCCAGCACCAGATCGACGTCGATTTCCTGCGTTCCTGCCGGCCCTGAGAGCACCGCGTGCACGGAGCCGTCCGCGTTCTCCTTGAGCGAGTCCACTGTGGTGTTCAGCTGCAGGTTCCACTGCTTGGCCGCTTCGGCCGTGAAGCGCTCGGAGACTGTCGCATCCAGTGAGCGCAGCATCGCGCCGGAACGGACCGCAACGGTCACCTCCGAACCGAAGGCGGCGAAGACGAACCCGAACTCCGCGGCGATGTACCCGCCGCCGATGATCAGCACCCGCCGGGGCAGCTCGTCCACGCGCATCACGGTATCGGAGGTATGTACCTGCGGCAGGTCCATGCCCGGGGTGTCGGGCAGGACCGGCCGGGATCCGGCCGCGACCACTATCTGGTCCGCAGTGATTT
This sequence comes from Arthrobacter sp. MDT1-49-2, assembly GCF_059090185.1. Classification (NCBI taxonomy): domain Bacteria; kingdom Bacillati; phylum Actinomycetota; class Actinomycetes; order Micrococcales; family Micrococcaceae; genus Arthrobacter; species Arthrobacter sp. MDT1-49-2. The sequence continues at coordinate 46,260 of NZ_JBNHFK010000011.1, read as the reverse complement.
TCTCACCGGTCGCGGTGACCAGGGAGTGCGGAGAGGTGAAGCGGGCGTACTCGCTGTACAGCGTGACGTTCTCCAGCTCTTCGGCCCGGTACCGCCGGCCACCCTCTGAGATGGCATCGATGCGGGTGAAGATCCGGTCCCGGATGTCGCGCCAGCGCACCCCTGCCAGCGGCGCATCCACGCCCAGCCGGGCGCCGTCGGTAGCGGCGGCGGCCAGCTGGGCCGGATACACAAACATCTTGGTGGGAATGCACCCGACGTTCAGGCACGTCCCGCCGAAGGTTCCTCCGTCGATGATTGCCACCCGCTTACCGTCCCAGTCAGGGGTGATCAGTGAATTGCCGGAGCCTGAGCCGATGATGGCGAGATCAAAATGGGTCACGCCTCCAGTCTACGCAGCCGGAGGTTCTCACTTCGGGGCAATGACCAGCAGCAGATCACCACCCTGGACCTGTTCCACCTGCGAAATGGCCACCCGTTCGATGGTGCCGGCGACCGGTGCCGTAATGGAGGCCTCCATCTTCATGGCCTCAATGGTGGCAACCGTCTCCCCTGCAGCAACCTCGGTGCCCTCCTTGGCCGTGACGGTAACCGCCCCGGCAAACGGTGCTGCCACGTGTCCGGGCTCAGTCGGATCGGCCCGCTCCGCTGATTTTTCCGAGGTCTCAATGCTGCGGTCCCGGACCAGGACCGGGCGCATTTGCCCGTTCAGGGTCGTCATGACCGTCCGCATGCCCTTCTCATCCGGTTCGGACACGGCGTCCAGTGTGGCGATCAGACGCACGCCCTTCTCGAGTTCGATGATGTGCTCTTCTCCGCGGCGCAGCCCGTACAGGTAGTCGCGCGTCTCCAGCACGGAGACGTCACCGTAGGTCTCCCGCACTGTGGCGAATTCCTTTGCTGGACCGGCGAAGAGCAGACGGTTGAGGGTTTCCTGCCGGGTGGCCGAATCCGCCTGCAGGCCGGCCTTGTCCACCTCGGTGAGCTCGACGTCGCGTGCCCTGACCTTGCGGCCCTGGAGCGCCTTGGTCCGGAAGGGCTCCGGCCAGCCGCCCGGAGGGTCGCCCAGTTCTCCGCTGAGGAAGCCGATCACCGAGTCGGGTATGTCGTAGTTCTGCGGGTTCTCTTCAAAGTCTTCCGGCGAGACGTTGGATCCCACCAGTTGCAGGGCCAGATCCCCCACCACTTTCGAGGAGGGCGTGACCTTGACCAGGCGGCCGAGGATGCGGTCCGCGGCAGAGTACATATCCTCGATGGCTTCGAACCGTTCCCCCAGCCCAAGCGCAATGGCCTGCTGGCGGAGGTTGGACAGCTGGCCGCCGGGGATTTCGTGCCGGTAAACCCTGCCCGTGGGACCCGCCAGGCCGGATTCGAAGGGTGAGTACACCCGGCGGACGGCCTCCCAGTACGGCTCCAGGGCGCCTACCGCGTCCAGGCTGATACCGGTATCCCTGTCGGTGTGCGCCAGTGAGGCCACCAGCGAGGACATGGAGGGCTGGCTGGTGGTCCCCGCCAGCGGTGCACTGGCCACGTCCACGGCATCCACTCCGGCATCAGCTGCTGCCAGCAGGGTTGCCAGCTGGCCGCCGGCGGTGTCGTGGGTATGCAGGTGCACCGGCAGGTTGAAGCGTTCCCGCAGGGCGGAGACAAGTTTGGCGGCCGCTGCCGGGCGCAGCAGGCCGGCCATGTCCTTGATGGCGAGAATGTGGGCGCCGGCATCCACCATGCGCTGGGCCAGCTCCAAGTAGTAATCCAGCGTGTAGAGCTCTTCGTTGGGGTCCAGCAGGTCGCCCGTGTAGCAAAGGGCGACTTCGGCTACAGCGGTTCCCGTGTTCCGCACCGCCCGGATGGCCGGCTCCATCTGCGAGACATCGTTGAGCGCATCGAAGATCCGGAAGATATCCACGCCCGTGGCGGCGGCTTCTTCCACGAATGCCTCGGTTACTTCCGTGGGGTACGGCGTGTAGCCCACGGTGTTCCGTCCGCGCAGCAGCATCTGGATGCAGATATTGGGCAGTTCGCGGCGCAGTGCCGCCAGACGTTCCCACGGGTCTTCGCCAAGGAAGCGCAGGGCGACATCGTAGGTGGCACCGCCCCATGCTTCCACCGAGAACAGTTCGGGGGTCAGGGCCGCTACCGCCGGGGCAGCTGCCGTCAGGTCCCGGGTACGGACCCGGGTGGCGAGCAGGGACTGGTGGGCGTCCCGGAACGTGGTGTCGGTGACCGCCAGGGCAGTGCGCCGGCGCAGGTCCGCCGCGAAGCCTTCCGGCCCCAGTTCAAGCAGCCGCTGCCGTGAACCGGGCCGTGCTTCCGGCAGGTCGGCGGGGAGTTTTTCCGCCGGGTCGCTGTGCACCGCGGCCTCTCCGTGCGGCTTATTGACGGTTACGTCCGCCAGCCAGTTCAGCAGCTTGGTACCGCGGTCCGCGGAACCGCGGGCGTTCAGCAGTTCCGGGCGCTCTTCGATGAAGGACGTAGCCACATCTCCGGCGACGAAGTCCGGATCATCCAGCACGGCCTGCAGGAAGGAAATATTGGTGGCCACCCCGCGGATACGGAACTCCGCCAGCGCCCGGCGGGCACGGTTCACCGCCACCGGGTAAGTACGGCCCCGGCACGTCAGTTTCACCAGCAGGGAGTCAAAGTGCGGGCTGATTTCGGCGCCCGCGTAAACGGTGCCGCCGTCGAGCCGCACCCCGGCGCCGCCGGCCGAGCGGTAGGCACTGATCCGGCCGACGTCGGGCCGGAACCCGTTGGCGGGGTCCTCGGTGGTGATGCGGCACTGCAGGGCGGCTCCGCGGATCTGCAGCTCGTCCTGGACCAGTCCCAGGTCAGCCAGCGTTTCCCCGGCTGCGATGCGCAGCTGGGACTGGACAATATCGACGTCGGTGATTTCTTCGGTGACGGTGTGTTCCACCTGCACACGGGGGTTCATTTCGATGAAGACATGCTGGCCGGCCCGCTCGCCCACCGTATCCACGAGGAATTCGACGGTCCCCGCGTTCACGTACTTCAGCGCCTTGGCAAACTTCACCGCATCCCGGTAAAGGGCCTGACGGATGTTCTCATCCAGGTTCGGTGCGGGGGCAATCTCCACCACCTTCTGGTGGCGGCGCTGCAGCGAGCAGTCGCGTTCAAACAGATGCACTATGTTGCCCTCTGCATCCGCGAGGATCTGGACCTCGATATGCCGGGGCCGCAGGACTGCCTGCTCGAGGAACACCGTCGGATCGCCGAACGCTGTTTCCGCCTCCCGCATCGCCGCCGCGAGGGCCTCGGGGAGCTTGTCCTTACTGTCAACCCGCCGCATGCCGCGTCCGCCGCCGCCGGCGACGGCCTTGACGAAGATCGGAAAACCGATCCCGTCCGCCTCGGCCAGCAGCTTTTCGGGGTCCGCACTCGGTGCCGTGGACTGCAGCACCGGGATACCCGCTTCCCGGGCCGCGTTCAGTGCGTGCACCTTGTGCCCGGCCAGCTCCAGGATGTCCGCCGCGGGACCCACAAAGGTGATCCCGGCGTCGGCAGCCGCCCGCGCCAAATGCGCGTTCTCGGAGAGGAAACCGTACCCGGGATAGATCGCGTCGCAGCCGGATTCCTTTGCCACACGGATGATTTCGTCCACGTCCAGGTAGGCCCGGACCGGATGGCCTTCCTCACCGATCAGGTACGCCTCGTCGGCCTTCTGCCGGTGAATGGAGTTTCGATCCTCATGGGGAAACACCGCCACCGTCTTCGCACCGAGCTCATAAGCGGCACGGAAAGCCCGAATGGCGATTTCGCCCCGGTTCGCTACCAATATCTTCGAGAACATGGGTCTCCTGCATCGTTGCGGTGGGGCACCAGGACAGTACCGCCATTAAACGGATATTACCTACGGCCGTTAAGGGCCGGCTTGGAAATCACCGGCAGAAACCGGTAAGCGCAGCATTGAACGCCGTGTTGGATATCACAGTGTGCCACCAGTGTAAGCGCCACCCCTGCAAAAGGCCGCTGCCAAGGTAACAGGTGTCCGTCACATAGAATGAGGGTGCAGCCTCCAGTGATCCCTAGACACGTTAGGTTTTGGTTCAACAAGTGCAAGTAGTGAGCATCAGCAGCCTGAAGGGCGGCGTCGGTAAGACCTCCGTCACGCTGGGCCTGGCATCCGCCGCGCTGGCCGCAGGCATTCCGACGCTCGTCGTGGACCTGGACCCGCATGCAGATGCAACCACCGGCCTGGGCGTCAGCGCCGGCAGCCAGCTTGGCATCGGCGAGATGCTCCGCAGCCCACGCCGGGTCCAGCTGGCCGACAACGTGGTACCCAGCGGCTGGGTGGAAAATGCCCGCCGGCTCGCCCGGAACCCGGCCGATCGCAAGCCTGTCCTGGACGTCGCCATGGGCTCCGCCTATTCGGGGATCTACGATCGTCCGGATCTCGGCAAACGCGACCTCCGGCGCCTGACCAATCTTCTGTCCCGGGTCACCGGCTACGGGCTGGTCCTGATCGACTGCCCGCCGTCCCTGAACGGGCTGACCCGGATGGCGTGGACAGCCAGCAACCGCGTCCTGCTCGTTGCCGAACCCGGCCTTTTCTCAGTTGCCGGTACCGAACGGACCATGCGCGCCCTCGACCTGTTCCGGGAGGAGTTCGCACCGAACCTGGCGCCCGCCGGGATCATCGCCAACCGGGTCCGTCCCAGTTCCAACGAGCATGTCTTCCGCCTGGCCGAAATGAAGCAGATGTTCGGCGACCTCCTGCTGAGCCCGACCATCGCGGAACAGGCCAACTGGCAGCAGATCCAGGGTGCCGCGCATTCGGTCCACCACTGGCCCGGCGAATCGGCCAAGCAGGCGGCAGGCACTTTTGACGCCCTGGTCAAAAACCTCATGGACACCGGAAGCGTCCGCAACCGCGTGATGCGCCGGCCTGTGGGCTAGCAGGTACGCAGACACATACAAGGAAGGGCACCCCGCGGGGTGCCCTTCCTTGTATGTAAGTGTTTCCGGCTCGGTATCGTCAGCCGGAACCGCTAGCTGATTTTGCGGGCAATACGCCGCTGGCTCAGTTCGTCCCCGGGAAACTCGTTTACGTGCTCGCTGGGCAGCTGGGCCAGGCTGCCCTCCACTTCACGCCACACACGGCCGACGGCAATGCCGAATACGCCCTGGCCGCCCTGGACCAGGTCAATGACCTCGTCTGCGGAGGTGCACTCGTACACGCTCGCCCCGTCACTCATCAGGGTGATCTGGGCCAGGTCTTCGACGCCGCGTTCCCGCAGGTGTTCCACGGCGGTACGGATCTGCTGGAGGGACACTCCGGTATCCAGCAGGCGCTTGACCACCTTCAGGACGAGAATGTCGCGGAAGCTGTAGAGGCGCTGGGTGCCGGATCCTGCAGCGCCGCGCACGGCGGGCTCAACAAGTCCGGTACGGGCCCAGTAATCCAACTGCCGGTAGGTGATGCCGGCTGCCTTGCAGGCCGTGGGGCCGCGGTACCCGGCATCTTCATCCAGGATGGGAAGGTCTTCGGTGAACAGCAAGCCCTGGGCACTGTGGGGCGGGATGCTCCCTGGTACACCGGCACGCTCGCCGGCGTCGCCTTTCGGACTCACGTGTGCCTCCTAATAACGGTTCCCCTGGGGGTCGGCACGGGCCGGAGCAGTCGGGGTTTTCAGTCTCCCCCGAGAACTCCCCCGATGCAATGGGAACTCTATGCTTCGACGTTAGAACCGACTGGCACCAAGGTCAAAGAGGCAGGGGTTTTTGCCGCGGCGTGTCGGACCGGGCAGGCAGCCGGCTAGTGTTCGAAGTCTTCGGGTTCAACATCTGCCAGGAATTCACGGAATTGCCGCATCTCCTGCTCGGCGTTGTCCTGCTCTTCTTCACTGGCCTCGGATTCATCCGTCTCGGCGATCCGCACTCCTGCTTCATCCAGCACTGCATCTGCACAGAAGATGGGGCATGGCACCCGCAGTGCGACGGCGATGGCGTCGGAGGCCCGGGAATTTACTGCCGTGCCGTCCTCGAAGACGATCTCCGCGTGGAAGACGGTGTCCTCCACCGAGATCAGCCGGACCTGGGTGACGGTGTGTTTCAGGGCCCGGATCAGGTTTACGAGCAGGTCGTGGGTCATCGGCCGCGGCGGAACGATCCCCTGCTGCACGAACGCTATGGCGCTGGCTTCGGGGGCGCCGATCCAGATGGGCAGGTGCCGTTCGCCGTTGAGTTCCTTCAGGAGGACCAGCGGCTGGTTGGATGGCAGTTCAATCCGCACGCCCACCACTTCTATTTCCTGCATGGGTTAGGCCTCCATCCGGGCGATTTGTCCCTGGACCAGGGCGCTGTGCAGGCTCAGGCACAGGTCACTGATCTCGCGGGCTGTTTCAGCGGCACGTGCCTTGGAGGCCACGTCGCGGCGGGAGGCAACGGGGGCCACCACGCGCTCCACCAGCCCCAGCTCACGGTCAGCGGCAGCCCGGAAAGGGCGCAGGTGCCGGGGCTCGATGCCATGGGCCTCAAGCTGGACGCAGGCCTTCGCAACTTTGAGGGCATGTTCGTCGTAGCGCTCATCCTCAGCATTGATCAGCCCGTAGCTGGCAAGGCTGGCGACAAGGTCACTGCTGGCGCCGGACTCCCGGACCAGCTCGGCGAACGTCAGTGTCCGGGCACGGGCACGGGCAGAGAGCTCTCCGGCCAGCTGGTCCGAAACCGCACGCGGGGCCAGTGACATCCCCCCGGGCAGCGACTCGGGACGTTCGCCGCGGTCAATGGCATCCAGATAGTCCTTGATGACCTTCAGGGGCAGGTACTGGTCCCGCTGAAGTGCCAGGACAAACCGAAGCCGCTCAACGTCCGCAGTGGTGTACTTCCGGTAACCGGCAGCGGTGCGCTGAGGCATGACGAGGCCCTTTTCCTCCAGGAAACGGATTTTGGAGGCACTGATGGCAGGAAAATCCCCGCTCAGCTCGCCGAGGACCTCGCCAATGTTCAGCACCCTGCCGCGCAGCCGCTCCGGTCCGGGGGTACGCCTGACGGACTGTGATGCTGACATGTCTACTACCTTATCTGCCCTGCGCCCGGTGCTACGCCTGTGCGGGGGCAGATGCGGGGCGGGCAGCATAAAAAGTCAGCCGGAACTTCCCGATCTGCACTTCGCTGCCGGTGCGCAGCAGCACACTGTCCACCCGGTCATTGTTGACGTACGTGCCGTTCAGGCTCATGGAATCCACCACCCGGAATCCTTCGGGGGTGCGGCGGAACTCCACATGCTTGCGGGAGACCGTGACGTCGTCAAGGAATACATCCGCGTTGGGATGCCGTCCGGCGGTGGTCACGTCCTGGTCAAGCAGGAAGCGGGCGCCGGCGTTGGGGCCGCTGTGGGCAATCAGCAGGGCTGATCCGGCCGGAAGGGCCGCCACGGCGGCGCGCTCGTCCGGGGTCAGCTTCGGCTCCACCGATGTGGCGTCGGAAATCGGGGGAAGACTGATGGATGTGGTGTCTTCTCCGCCTGGTGCCTGTCGGTTGCCCGCTCGTTCGGCGCTGTACTGCTCGCCCGCCATGTGCAAATCCTCCCCAAAATGAAAACTGATCAGCCTGGGTTTCCCTGGCTGATCCGGTTCCAGCGACTGTTTCTGCCTTACCTGCTGTATTAGCCTACCCGCTACAGGCCTTTGACGGCACTGGTGATTCCACTGGGGAAAACTATGTGTCCTTGTCCGGGCGTACCTCCGGCAACGCCCTGCCGCTCTCCGCGCCCTTTCACCCCGGCTCGGGCGTCTGCTGATGGTGGATCAGTTTAGGCCGGCCGTCGCGGACCAGGTAAGCGGAGAGCATCACGGCCGAATACTGCTCCCCGCCCCGCCGGCCCGTGAAGCGGTAGGCCAGGGTCGCAGTATCCGCGCTGACCCAATGCCGGAATGGGTCCATTTGAACGCTGTCCCAGGAAGGCGCGGCGGAAATGGCTGCGATGCACTCCCCCTTGTTCAGCACCGCTCCCGGCACTATCACCACGGCGTCCGGGTGCAGCAGTTCCTGATAGGCAGGTGCCCCCTCTACCGCCAGCCTTCGTTCCAGCCGCAGGAGTTCCTCGCGGGCCAGCTCGGGCCGGACGGCCGTGCCTTCGACGGGCTCAGCCACCCATTGCACCAACTGGATGATCAGGCCGTTCGGATCCCGGTACTGGGCAAAGCGTTCGCCCCACGGCTCGGTTTCCGGGGGCGTGACCACCTCCACCCCGCTGTCCCGTAACCGCGCATGGGCTTCATCGAGGTTCTCCACCACATGCACCAGCAGCAGGCCCTCGCGCGCACGGCCGGCGGCTTCGGCAGGCTTGAAGGTGGGCAGTCCGGTGCGGAGGAAGACGATGTTGGAGCCGCCGTCGGGGTGGCGGAGGGAGAAAAAGCCGTCATCCTCCATGTCTGCGGCGTACCCCAAATGCTCCATCAGGAATCGGGCGGAGGCTTCGGGGTCGGGAACGTTGAGGGAAACGGCAAACGATGTGATCTTCATGGCCGGCCTTCCAGTTGTTTTCGCCGTCAGTCCGCATCCTGTGCAGGGCGCTGCCTGGCCCCGAACCAGCGTTCCAGGGCGCGGTCAAGGCTGCTCTGGCTGTTCCCCGCCCAGACCACATGCCCGTCGGGACGGATCAGGACAGCCGCCGCCTCCAGCTCCGCGACGGGGTCCTCCAGATGGTCCACGCAGTCTGCCCATCCGGCGCGTGAAAACCGGCCCGTCCGGTCAAGGAGCACTCCCCTGCCGGCGGTCATCCGCGCAAAAAGACTGCCATGCGTCAGGGGCAGGTTCGGCATCCGCCGGCCTAGCAGTCCAGCGGCATCATCCGACTGGCCAATGTCGTATCGGAGGGCAGTGGCGGTGATTTTCTCCACGAGATACCGGTTCACCTCCGGAAAATCCATCAGTTCTGCCAGCAGGCTCCGGACGGCCTGCGGGCCGGGCTCTACTGAGGTCAGTTCCGACTGTGCCCGGGTGTTCCGCAGCACGTCAGCGGCAACGGCACGGCGTTCGGCGTCGTAGGTGTCCAGCAGGGTGCCGGGCGCCCGGCCCCGCACTGCGGCAGCGAGCTTCCATCCCAGGTTAAAGGCATCCTGGAGGCCGAGGTTCAGGCCCTGCCCACCGAAGGGTGGGTGGACGTGGGCAGCATCCCCTGCCAGGAACACCCGGCCGGACCGGTAGGTCTCCGCCAGCCGGGTTGCGTCCCCGAAGCGGGAGATCCAACGGGGCGAGTGGGCTCCGAAGTCGGTGCCGGCCAGAACCTTCAGCTGTTGCTTCAGTTCCGTGAGGGACGGCGCTGCGCCGCTGTGCTGCGAGACTCCGGCGGCGGGTGCCACCACGCTGTACAGGCCGTTGCCCAGGGGTACCGCCCCGAAGGCTTTGTGGGTGCGCCGCACTTCGTTCACCCTGGCCATCACCGTCTCTTCCGGATCGGCGAGTTCCACCTGGCCCAGCAGCCATTCCTGCCGGCTCGGCTCGCCCGGGAAACCAATACCGGTCAGCTTGCGCACCGTGCTGCGGCCCCCGTCGCACCCCGCCAGATATTGCGCCTGGATCCCGGTACCGGCATTTGCTCCGGTTTCCACCCTCACGAAGCCTTCCTGTTGCTCCAGGCCCGTCACCGCGCAGCTGCGGTGGATCGGCACGCCCAGCTCCAGCGCCCGGTCCGTCAGCACCCGTTCGGTCACGGTCTGCGGAATGCCCAGGACATATGGGTGGGTTGTGTCCAGGTCCTCGGGGGCGTCCTTGACGATGCCGGCAAAGAAACCTCCCAGCGGATATCTGGTGCCCTGCTCCAGCAGCGGAGCTGCCAGCCCGCGCTGTTCCAGGATTTCGATGCTGCGTGCGTGCAGGCCCTGGGCGCGGGCCACCGGTGTGGGTCCGGCTTCCCGGTCCAGTACCATCACGTCCACGCCGCGCAGCCGCAATTCACAGGCCAGCATCACGCCGGTGGGTCCGGCGCCGGCAATCACGACGTCGGCGGTGGCAGGGAGCATCTCGGTCCTTTCCGCCGTCGCGGCTGGCCGGGCATTCGATGCGGTGGTCCGGGCAACAGAGTTAGGCTAAACCGCCGGCTGCGACGCGGGAAGAGCGGAAGCGGAAAGCACGGCGGATGCAGCCGGCCGCGACGGAGCGGGACCGGGTATGGACAGCATTTAGCCCTGCGGCTCGAGGCGCAGGATGCGGTCATCACCGGGAGCCGGTGTTCCGCGGCCGTCGGTGTTGTTGGTCAGCACCCACAGGCTGCCATCAGGAGCCTCCACCACATCGCGCAGCCGCCCGTAGTCCCCCGCGAAGTACTCGGCGGCACTTCCGGGATCCTGCAGCGGTACCTGCCGCAGGACTTTCCCGCGCAGATTCGCGATAAAGACGGATCCGTGGACGACGGCGATGCCGCTGGGGCTGGCGTCAGCCGGGACCCACTGCTGCACAGGATCAGTGAACCCCTCCCTTTCGGCAATACCTTCCGCCTCGGGCCAGCCGTAGTTGCCTCCGGCCCTGATGATGTTGAGCTCGTCCCAGGTGTCCTGCCCGAACTCACTGGCGTAGAGGACGCTCTCAGGGTCCCAGGCGATGCCCTGCGGGTTGCGGTGCCCGTAGCTGTAGACCAGCGAACCGGGGAAGGGATTGTCTCCGGGGGCCGCGCCGTCGGGTGTCATCCGCAGAATCTTGCCGGCCAACGATTCCAGGTCCTGGGCACTGTCCCGGTCTCCGGCGTCGCCCGTGGTCGCGTAGAGCATGCCGTCGGGACCGAAGGCTATGCGCCCCCCGTTATGGACCCGGCCGGCGGGGATCCCGTCCACCACGGTCTCCGGCGGCCCTAATGAGAGCGCGCCCGGCGTCCCGGTCAGTTCCCGCCGTTCGATCCGGTTCTCCTCCCCTGCGGTCAGATATGCGTAGAGGAAACCGTTCCGGACTGCGATCCCCAGCAGGCCGCCCTCTCCATTGCCTGCCGCGTCCGCGACCACGCCTACCTCGCGGCTGTTGCCGTCGGCGTCGAGTTCCAGGATCCGGCCTGAGTCCCGTTCGCTGACGAGCGGGGTATCCCCAGTGAACGCAATGGCCCAGGGGGCGTCCAGACCGGTGGCAGGCACTGCCGGGTCCGTGCTTGCAAGCGATGCCACCCCGGACGGAACCGGAAGGGGCGCGTCAGGTCCCCGCCCGCCGGTTTCCGTACACGCCGTAAGCCCTGTGAGCGCGAGGGCGGCCGCTGCCGCGGTGACGGCGTGACTGCTCCGCATCCGGTGTCCGATCTTCGATGGCAACATCGTGGTCCTTCCCGCACCTTTATCCGGCTGCCGGTTTCGAGAACGGCGCTACAGGATGTGGAGCAGGATATCCCGCAGCACGGTTTTACGACTCAGGGCAGGGGCAACTCGCGGAGTTGCCGGCGAGACGTCACGCCGACCTTGCGGAAAATATTGCGGAGGTGCGCGTCGATCGTGCGCGGGCTGAGATAGAGCTCCGTGGCGACTTCGCGGGAGGTGGCACCGGCGGCCACCAGCCGGGCGATGTGCTGCTCATGGGCGGTAAGGGAGTCCGCCAAAGGGGCGTTCCGCTTGCGGGGTTGCTCGCCGGTGGCACGCAGTTCGCGGCCGGCACGGTCGGCGAATGCTGCCGCGCCCATGTCCACCAGCAGCCCGTGCGCGGTACGCAGGTGCTCGCGGGCGTCCTGACGGCGTCCTCCACGACGAAGCCATTCGCCGTAAACGAGGTGGGTGCGGGCAAGGTGGGCGACAATCCGGCAGCGCCCGAGCTGCTCGATCGCCTCGAGGTAGTGTTCCTCGGCATCCGCTCCAGTGCTGGTCAGCGCCCGCGCACGGGCCGCCACTCCGAGCCCCCAGGGGGTGCCGGTGGCGAGGGCACGGGACGTCAACTGCTCCAGCGCCTCAGCGGCGTCCTCCGGCCGGCCGGACCGGCACGCCGCTTCGACAAGCTCGAAATGGGCCAGGTTATTGAACCTCAGCGCTTCGGCGTCGAAAGCCCGAGCCGCCGCGTCGTAGGCCGCAGGATAGTCGCCTCGGCCGTTATGCAGAACGGCCAGGGCGTACTGTGTCAGGGCGTCTTCGGTGCTGTCAGCATGGCCTCCGTCCTTCTCGAGGATGGACGCGCGGATCTCCGCGGTATCGTCCGGTTTGCCCTGCCAGGCGGACAGCAGGAGCTGCGCGTGCAGCAAGGGCACAGTCCTCCAGGCAGCCGCGAAGGCCGTCTCCTCGGCGGCCCGGGCGAATTCACCCGACAGCACCAGCAGGACTGACTGGCCGAGCAGCGCATCCGGAAGCGTGGCCAGCGCGCCGGCCTCACGGGTCAGCCGGATGTGGCGGGTGGCCACCGCATGTAACAGCTCGTCGTCGAAGACGGCCATGGCGGCCCGGCTGGCGAGCCATCCCCACCTGTAGCTGTCACTGGCCGTCTCAGCATCCGGCCCCTGTCCCGCGAAGACCTCAACGGCCCGCCGGAGTCCGGGCACGCCGGACGCGTAGCCCTGCGTGAAGGTCGTCACCAGCCCGTCCAGCAACAGGTCGGCCGGTCTCGGCGGACCTATCGGGGAGGGAGCGGCGCGGGCAGCTTCGCTGACGTCCGGCATGCTCCGGCCGCGGCCGAAGTCTCCGGTGACGATCGCCGCCTCAAGCGCGCGCAGATAAGTCTCACGGGACAACGCCGGGTCCAGCGGAGCCAGGCTCCTGGCTGCTTCCAGGAGCATCCCCTGCCCCTCGCCGTCACGTGCGGACTGAAACGCAAGCTGGGCGCGCAAAAGCTCCAGCCGTGCCTGCTGCAGGGGCGCGAGCGGTCCGGCCGACGCAATTGTCAACAGCTCCGAGGCATCCGCCCCGGCCTCATGTAAAAGGTGCGCGGCAGCCAGCGCCCGGCTCGCACGGGTGCCCGGGTCGGGAGTCAACTTGGCTGCCCGCTCCATAAAAGCGGCCGACGCGGCCAGACCTCCGCGGGCACGCGCACGGCCGGCCGAACGCGCGAGCTCCCCGGCGGCGCCCTCGTCAGTACCCAGTACAGCCTGTGCACGGTGCCACGCGCGCCGGTCGGGATCGGCATCCGGGTCCGTTGCAGCGGCCAGTGCGGCATGCGCACGGCGGCGGTCCAACGGGGTGGCTGCGCGCAGTACCGCCGAACGCACCAACGGATGGCGGAACTGCACCCGGGAAGTGATGTCCAGAAGTCCGGCAGCTTCCGCAGGTGCTGCCGATTCCCCGGGGATCCCCAGATGTGCCGCCGCCCGCCACAGCAGCGCCACCTCGCCGGTGGTATCGACCGCCGCAACCAGCAGCAACAGCCGGGTCGACGCCGGCAGGCCGGCCGAACGACGCCGGAAGGTCTCCTCGATCCGATACGCGATTCGCTGCACCTCGGGCAGCTCGAAACCGCCGGCCACCCCGGCACCCCGTGCGCTCCGCGCCAATTCCAGCAACGCCAGGGGGTTCCCGCGAGCCTCGGCGATGACCTGTTCGCAGATTCCGTCGTCCCAGGGCATCTCGACAGCCGCGGCCAGGAGCGCCTGCGCGTCCGCTTCGTCGAGCCCGCCCAGGCGCACGGCAGGCAAACCGTCGAACCAGGGTACGTCGCGGTCGACGGGATCCCGCAGCGCGAACAACAACACCATCGGCTCGGCGGCGAGCCTCCGCGCCACGAAGGCCAGGACCTGGGCGGAAGCCTCGTCCAGCCACTGCACATCGTCAATGAGGCACAGGAGGGGCCCTTCCTCGGCAGCCTCGGCCAGCAGGTTGAGTGTGGCCAGCCCGATCAGGAAGCGGTTCGGCGGTGCACCGCTTTGCTGTCCGAATGCCACCGCCAGGGCCGTCTGCTGCGGCTCCGGCAAGGCCGGCATATAACCCATCAGCTGTGCACACAACTGATGCAGACCGGCAAATGCGAACTGAGTCTCGCACTCCACTCCGGCCGAGGACACCACTTGGAAACCCGAGGTTTCAGCCAGGCCGCGGGCATGCTCCAGCAGCACCGTTTTTCCGATACCCGCTTCACCGCGCACCAGGAGTACCCCGCTTGGCCCGGAACGTGCCTGCGAGATGAGCTTGTCGACCGTCGCGCGTTCGGCCAGCCGGCCGAGGAAGTCCACCAGTGTCACTCCCTTCAGAGCATGCCGGCACCCTATTAGGCAATTGTCACCGACGCAAACGAAGCCGGTCGGCCCTATGGGCTAGGTGTGCGTCGGCGGGAATGCAGGGATACCCGCCGACGCGACGGGGCAGCCGCCGGTGCGAACCTGAAGACTCGCCGGCGGTGCAGCCACTCCGGTGGCAGCGCGGCACCAACCAGCCCTGACCTGACCTGAGAGCACGATTTTCTGATCGGGACAGTTTCGAAAATTCCACGAATCCAGGATCCGCACAAGAAAGAGGTCCCAAACCATGAACCCGATTCAGGAACTAATCATCAACTTCCAGGAACTCTCGGCCCAGGTGCCTGAAATCGTCAGGCCCCTGGTGGTGATGCTCGCCGGAGCCGTTCCATTCGTCGGTGCCGAGGGCGCATCAATGATCGGCATGATCGGCGGGCTTAACCCCGTCGTTGCCGGCATCGCAGCCGCCACCGGCAATTTCCTGTCGGTGGTCCTGGTGGTGTTCTTCGCGTCCAGGGCCCGCACGTCCGTCGTGAACCGGGTTGCTGCACGCGAAGCGGCTGCCCGGGCGGTGCCGGTCCCGGCTTCCCTGGGCTACGGGGGAACGGCGGCGCCGGGCGAGACGGTGCAGCCCAAGCGCGAGTCAAAGGGCGCCCTCCGCTTCAGGAAGTGGCTGGTCCGCTTCGGCGTCCCGGGCGCCAGTATCCTCGGGCCGCTTGCGATCCCGCCCCAGTTCACCTCCGCGATCCTCATTGCAGGTGGAACATCACGGGGCTGGGTACTGCTCTGGCAGGCGGTGGCGATCGTGCTCTGGACAGTCGTGACCCTCGTGTCAGTCTGGGCCGCTCTCACGTTCGTGGTCGGGGTTTGACTAAGCGTTCCGAGGAGGAAGAAGTGGCAACCCACAATATGCTGAAACCCGGAGACGGCCACCTTCTGCCGGATTACCACTGGTGGCAGCTGTTCTCACGCTCCCTCTTTCACCTGCACCTCGCAGACGGAACCGGCGCCCGGGAGACGTGGTCCGTGGACGTCCGGCTCGGAGGTGATGATGACGGCGAGGTTTCCGCTCAGCTCTACCGCAACGGTTTACTCAGGGCCACGGCCAAGCTGCCGGCGGTGTTTCCGGTGCCGGGCGGGCGCATCGAGGTGGCAGCCGGGCCCTACGGGCTCAAGCGCAACCATTACGTGATGCCGGACGGATCGCAGCGGCAGCTCGTGCCGGATCCCGCGTCCGCCGAGGGACGGCGTGCCCGCTTGGAACAAAACAACCCGGCGCTAAGCCGTGCCATTGGCATTATGTCCGTGGGGATACTGGTGGCCGCCCTCGTCATCGGCATGCCGCAGGTCCTCGAGCAGATCACGCAGGTCCCTCCCATCGCGGAGAGCCTCGGCACGTTCTCCAGCCCCTTCGATGTTCCGCCCGCAGCCAATTACACGCTGCTGGTGGCAACACTCGCAGCGAGCACCGAGCGTGCCCTGCGGCTTCGCTACAACTGGCTTTTGGACGGCGGTTTCCTGGGAGGCGTCGAGTGACCGGGTGATGGCCCCAGCGGCATTCCGGTCCCCAAAACAAGCTCCGGTCCATAAAACGACAAAAGGCCTGATGAAACTTTCGCTTCATCAGGCCTAGTTGTCGGGTTGACAGGATTTGAACCTGCGACCCCTTGACCCCCAGTCAAGTGCGCTACCAAGCTGCGCCACAACCCGTTACCCGGCCGGTTTATTTCCGGCCGAACCAACTCGAATACTCTACATCATAAGCAGCCAAAGTCCCGAATCGGGTCCGCTGCCACGGATGGGACCGGTTCATAGTGCAGGTACTGCTCCCCCTGCGGGCTCCGGAGGACATGTACTGCACTATGAAAATCCGGGCTCCCCGGGATACAGATAACGGGCCTGTCCCCCTAGGGAAAGGCCCGCTACCGTATCGCCGGTGAAATCAGCGGCGGCTGTTCTTGCCGCGCTTTTCGCGCACGCGCATGGACACCTCGATGGGTGTTCCTTCGAAGCCGAAGGTTTCGCGCAGGCGGCGGGTGATGAAGCGGCGGTAGCCGGGGTCCAGGAACCCGGTGGTGAACAGGACGAACTTCGGCGGGCGGGAAGACGCCTGCGTGCCGAAGAGGATGCGGGGCTGCTTGCCGCCGCGGACCGGGTGCGGATGCGCCGCCACCAGCTCACCCAGGAAGGCGTTCAGCTTGCCGGTGGGAATGCGCTTGTCCCAGTTTTCCAGGGCGGTGTCCAATGCGGGCACCAGCTTGTCCTTGTGCCAGCCGGTCTTGGCCGAGATGTTCACGTGGGGAGCCCATTCAACGTGGGCCAGGTCGCGCTCGATCTCCGTCTTGAGGTAGCGGCGGCGGTCGTCGTCGAGCAGGTCCCACTTATTGAACGCCAGCACCAGTGCGCGGCCGGATTCGATGGCCAGCTGCAGGATGCGCACATCCTGCTCGCTGAGGACTTCGTCCACGGCCAGGAGCACTACGGCAACCTCGGCCTTTTCTAGTGCAGCCTGCGTACGCAGGGAAGCGTAGAAGTCCGCGCCCTGGGCCATGTGCTGGCGGCGGCGGATACCGGCGGTGTCCACGAAACGCCAGGTGCGCCCGCCCAGTTCGACCATCTCGTCCACCGGGTCGCGGGTGGTGCCGGCAAGGTCGTCAACCACTACGCGCTCGGAGCCGGCCAGCTTGTTCAACAGCGAGGACTTGCCCACGTTGGGGCGGCCGATGAGGGCGATGCGGCGCGGGCCGCCGGAGCGGTCCAGTCCGCCATAGGCTGAGTATTCGGGCAGGACGTCCATAACGGCATCGAGCATGTCGGCCGTGCCGCGGCCGTGCAGGGCGGAGACCGGGTACGGTTCGCCGAAGCCCAGACCCCAGAGGGCCGACGCGTCGGCTTCGTTCTGGATGTCATCGACCTTGTTGGCCACAACAATGACCGGCTTCTTCTTGCCGCGCAGCATCCGCACCACGGCTTCGTCGGTGGCGGTGATGCCGACGGTGGCATCCACCACCAGCATGACGGCGTCTGCGTGGTCGACGGCGATCTCGGCCTGGTCCGCCACCCGGGCGTGGATGCCGCGGGCATCGTGCTCCCACCCGCCGGTGTCCACCAGGGTGAAGTTCACGCCGTTCCAGGTGGCCGGGTAGGACACCCGGTCACGGGTCACGCCGGGGGTATCCTCCACCACGGCTTCACGGCGGCCGAGAATACGGTTGACCAGGGTGGACTTGCCGACGTTGGGACGGCCCACGATGGCAACGACGGGGTCCTGGCGCAGGGGTGCGTCTTCATCGAATTCATCGAACCCGCCGGCGAGCAGCGCGGCGTCTTCTTCGTCGAGTTCGTAATCATCGAGCCCGGCGCGAAGCGAGCGGGCACGGATCTCTGCCTCGTCGTCGCCCATTGCCGCCAGGCGCTCGTTGATCGAATCTTCTCCGACGGGGATGTATTCCTCCGTCGAGGTCCCGTCACCGGCGGTGTCGTCGTTGAGAGGTTTGCCGTTCATAGAATTGCTTTCTTTCCGTTGAGGTCTGCAGCACTGCGCATACAGGCCGTCTCCGGACGTTCAGCCCGGTAAGTGTGAGGGAAGATCCATGCGGCATTGCCGCAGGGGCCCTCCTCCCATTGAAACACGGGCGGATGCCCGCGGGTGGTGCCGGGGTCCCCGGCAGGTGTCAGTGTGTGCTGGCGAAAACGACGTCGAGCACGGCTGCGACGGTCTCTTCAAAGTCCAGGTCGGAGGAGTCAATGGTGGTAACCCCGTCGGCGGCCTGCTGGAAATCCACCACCGTGGAATCCTTCGCATCGCGGACCAGCACCTGTTCCTTCAGTGCTGCCGCGCTCTGGGTCCCGCCGAGCTGGATTCCGCGGCGGCGAAGCCGGGCTTCCTCGCTGGCGGTGAGGAGGATGCGCACCTCGGCGTGGGGCGCAACAACGGTGGTAATGTCGCGTCCTTCGGCCACGATCCGCAGCCCGGAATCCCGAATCAGCTGCTGCTGGCGGCGGACCAGCTCGGCGCGGGCGCCCAGCGTGGTGGCCACGGCGCTGACGGAGGAAGAGACCGAAGGCTCACGGATGGCATCGGTGACGTCGCGGCCGCTGACCCGGACCCATTCCTCGTTCGGAGACATGCTGAGGGCAATGTCGGCTGCTTCCGCCGCGGCCTCCACAGCCACCGAGTCGGTCAGGTCAATGCCCGCTTCCATGCAGGAGAGCGTGACGGCACGGTACATGGCACCGGTATCCAGGTAGGCGGCGTGCAGCCGGCGGGCCACTTCGCGGCTGATGCTGGACTTGCCCGAACCGGACGGCCCGTCAATGGCCACCACCAGCGGCTTGCCCTGCCGGAACAGGGCCGGATCAATATTGGAACTCACTGCACTACCTTCCACCCGCGGGCGCTTAATTCAGAAACCAGATCATTTACCCGGCCGGGGAGCACGGAAATTTCCGCCCGCCCTACCTGCCGTCCCGAGGAATGCTCCAGGCGCAGATCCTCCAGGTTGACGCCTATCTCACCGATTTCAGTGAGCAGGCGGGCAATCTGCCCCGGCGTGTCATCCACCAGGACGGTAAAGGAGACAAAGGACTGGGCAGGGCCGCCGTGCTTGCCGGGAATCCGGGCCTGGCCCACATTGCCTTCGGCGATGAGCTGCGCCATGTCCAGCCGGGCACCGTCAGCCACCGGATCCTCCAGTGTGCGGATCAGCCGGTTCAGGTCTTCCCGCACGCCGTGCAGGATCGGCACCAGCCGGCCGGCGTTGCCGCTGAGGATCTGCACCCACAGGTTCGGATCGCTGGCCGCTATCCGCGTCACGTCCCGTAGCCCGTTGCCGGACAGTGCCAGGGACTGCGCCGGGGTCTCCTGCAGCCTGCTGGCCACCAGGGAGGCCATCACCTGGGGCAGGTGCGAGGTCAGCGCCACTGACGCATCGTGGTCTTCCGCAGACATCCGCGACACCACGGCGCCCAGGTCATAGGCCATGGCCTCGGCCCGGCGAACGGCGTCGGGGGTTGCTTCCTCCGGTGCGCAGATCACCCACGGCATGCCGTTGAACAGTTCCGCACGGGCAGCCACCGGTCCGGATTTCTCCCGGCCCGCCATGGGATGCGTGCCCACGTAACGGCTCAGGTCCGCACCGCAGGCGCGCAGATCGGCCAGCACGGCCGACTTCACACTGGCAATATCAACGACGACGGCGTCCGGCCAGTCCTTCAGCGCGGCAGCAGCCAGCGAGGCGGTAACGTCCGGCGGCGCGGCGACCACCACAAGCGAGGGGGCGAAGCCGGCGTCAACGGCACGCAGCAGCCGCCCGGCACCAATGTCCCGGGCAACGGCTTCGGTGGAGGGAGAGAGGTCCGAGAGCACAACGTCGATGCCCCGGGCGCGGAGCCCCAGGCCGATGCTCGTGCCCAGCAGACCCGTGCCGATGATCAGCACGGATCCGGACAGATGTGTGCCCCCGTCGGCGGCTTCAGCCATGTCCCTAGAGCCCTACGGAAGCGAGCAGGTGTCCCACCTCGCCGCGGCCGAGGACACGGATGCTGCCCTGGCGCTGGTCGCCCAGGCTGATCGGGCCGATCTTGGTGCGCACCAGGCGCTCCACGGGGTGGCCGACGGCATCAAACAGGCGCCGGACAATACGGTTGCGGCCGGAGTGCAGAACTACCTCCACCAGGACGTGCCCGGGGGTGGAATCCACGAGCTTGAAGGAGTCCACCTTCTGGAAGCCGTCCTCAAGTTCCAGGCCTTCGCGCATCTGGGCTCCCACGCCCTGGCCCATCGGGCCGCGGACCTGGACCAGGTAGGTCTTGGGCACCTCGAAGGAGGGGTGGGTCAGGCGGTTGGTGAGCTCGCCGTCGTTGGTCAGCAGCAGCAGGCCCTCGGTCTCGTTGTCCAGGCGGCCCACATGGAACAGGCGCTCATGCTTGCTGCTGGGCTTCAGGTAATCGCTGATGCAGGGACGGCCTTCGGGATCCTCCATGGTGGAGATGACGCCGCGGGGCTTGTTGAACACGTAGTATTTCTGGTTTTCGTCCAGCTGCAGGCGCATGCCGTCCACGTGGATGGCAACCGTGGCCGGATCAACGCGGACACCTAGTTCGGTGACAACCTCGCCGTCGACCTCCACACGGCCGTCGGCAATCATTTCCTCGCAGACACGGCGGGAAGCGACACCGGCACTGGCCATGACCTTCTGCAGGCGGATGCCTTCGGGGTCGTGGTGCTCGGAGATGACCGGGGCCGCCGGGCGCCGGGTCGCGGAACGGCGGACCGGGCCCAGGTTCTGGCCGAAACGCTCATTGCGGAACGCGCGGTCGCCGCTCTTGCGCTGGCCCGCCTGGGGGCCGCCGAACTTGCCGGCACCGGACTTGGAGCCGCCGCTGCGGGCGCCCGCACCGGACTTGGGAGCACCGGATTTCGGAGCGCCGGACTTGCCGGGCGTCGGACCGAAGGCCTTCACGGCGTCGGACTTGAACTTTTCGGGGCGTGCCTCGGGGGCGGGGCGGTAGCCGTTGGCGCGCTCCTCGCCCTTCTTCAGGCCCGAGGCTGAGCGGGGGCCGCCGGCACGTGGCGAGGAGGGCTTGGAGCCACGGCCGAAGCCCTTGCCGCCGGCGGGACCACCGGCACTGCGTCCGCCGCCGCGCGGGGTATTGCGGCCGGATCCGGAACGGGGTGCTGGTGTCATGAGTAAGTCCTTTGGGTGTAGCGGTTAATAAGTAGTGTCTTCATATTCGGCCAGGTTTTCCAGCCCGGGCAGGTGCGGTGCAATCTGCGGAAGTTCATCGAGGCTGCCCAGACCGAGCCGTTCCAGGAAGTACGGCGTAGTCCGGTACAGCAGCGAACCGGTTTCCGGTTCGGTGCCGGCGTCGACGATCAATCCACGCTGCACCAGCGTGCGGACCACCGAATCGACGTTTACTCCCCGGATCGCGGAGACCCGGGCCCGGGAGACGGGCTGCCGATAGGCAATAACCGCCAATGTTTCCAGTGCGGCCTGCGACAGCCGTGCACTCTGGCCTTCCAGTACAAACTTCGACACAACGGGCGCATAGTCAGCGCGGGAAAAAATCCGCCATCCGCCTGCAACATCGCGGAGTTCAAAACCACGCGGTGCGCCCTCGGGTCCATCCCCAGTATAGCCGTCATACTCACGGCGCAGTTCCGTGAGTGCCCGGAGCACCTCAGCCTCCGGCACCTGGAGCACCGCAGCCAGTTCGGCAGGCGCCACCGGCTCGTCCACCACCATCAGCACCGCCTCCACGGCCGGCTTCACGCCGCCGGACAGGGCGGTCCCCTCCGGGGCCTCTGCGGGAACGGAGCGTGCCGCGGATTCATGCTGCTCTGCCGTCATATCGGGCTCCTTTCACTGCCGGTACCGGTGTCGCCGGCGCCGCCGTATTCGTCAGCCGGAACCATGGCCGCCGCGGATTCCGGATCTCCCCCGGTCCAGGTGATCCGCAGCTCGCCCAGCGGAGCCTCCTGGTCGAAGCTGACCGCTCCGTCCCGGAACAGTTCCAGCAACGCCAGGAACCGTGCCACCGCCACGGGTCCGTCGGCGTCGGACACCAGCTCGGCAAACGTGGCCGAGCCCTGGCTGAACAGCCTGTCCGCCAGGATACGGCCCTGCTCGCGGACACTGGTTTTGGGTGCGTGCAGATGATCCAGGCCCACCGTCGGAGGTTGCTCATCCCGCGGCTGGAGGGCATGCGCGGCGAGCTCGGCGAACTGCTGCGGGGTGGTGCGCCAGATGAGTTCGGGCAGCATCGCGGCGAAGCGGGGTTCCAGGCTCACCTGGCGGGGAAAGCGCCGGGCTTCCTCCGTCAGCCGCTCCCCCATCAGCCAGGCCATTTCCCGGAATGCCTTGTACTGCAGCAGGCGGGCGAAGAGCAGGTCGCGGGCCTCGAGCAGGGCAACGTCTTCTTCGTCTTCGACATCTCCGGCCGGCAGCAGGCGTGCCGCCTTGAGGTCCAGGAGGGTGGCTGCGATGACCAGGAATTCGCTCGCCTCGTCCAAGGCGACCTCCGGGCCGGTTCCGAACAGCTCGCGGATATACCCAAGGAACTCATCCGTTACTGCGGCCAGGGCGATTTCGGTGATGTCCAGCTCGTGCTTGGAGATCAGCCCCAGCAGGACGTCGAAAGGCCCGGTGAAGTTCGTCAGGCGTACTTCGAAACCGGTCCGCTCCTCCGCTGCCGGCAGTGCGGCGTCGGGCACGGCGGCAGGCTCGGCCGGCTTAGGGCGCGCCGCCGCGGGCAATCAGTTCCTTGGCCAGGCGGCGGTACGAGTCGGCACCCGGGTGGTTCCCGGCGTAGGACGTGATCGGTTCGGCAGCCACGGTGGCGTCGGCGAACTTGATGGTCCGCTTGATAACCGTTTCGAAGACCTTGTCCCCAAAGGCTTCCACCAGCCGGGAAATGACCTCGCGGCTGTGCAGGGTCCGGGCGTCGTACATGGTCGCCAGGACACCGTCCACCTGCAGGCCCGGGTTAAGCCGGTCCTGTACCTTTTCGATGGTTTCCACCAGCAGCGCCACGGCGCGGAGGGCAAAGAACTCGCAGATCAGCGGAATGATCACGCCGTGGGCTGCGGTCAGTGCGTTGACGGTCAGCAGGCCCAGGGAGGGCTGGCAGTCAATGAGGATGACGTCGTATTCGTCGCTCACCCGGCGCAGCGCACGCTCAAGCACCTGCTCGCGTGCCACTTCGTTGACCAGCTGGACCTCCGCTGCGGAGAGGTCAATGTTGGCCGGCAGCAGGTGGATGTTCTCGATGGCGGTTTCATGGATTGCCTCGCGGATGTCCACCTTGCGGTCCATCAGCACGTTGTAGACGGTGAGGTCCAGTTCGTGGGGGTTGGCTCCGAGACCGGCGGACAGTGCGCCCTGCGGATCAAAGTCCACCAGGAGCACGCGGCGGCCGGCCTCGGCCAGCGCAGCCCCGAGGTTGATGGTGGACGTGGTCTTGCCGACCCCGCCCTTCTGGTTCACCATCGCAATGATCCGCGCAGGGCCATGTGAGGTGAGGACGGGAGGTTCCGGGAATTGCGTCACGGGACGTCCGGTGGGACCCATCGCCGTTTCGGTTGCGGTTGCGTCCTGCAGAGTCGCCGAACTCTGATCGCTGCTCACGTATAAATCCACGCTTCCGTATCTAGCTGTCCTGCGGGCTGTCTGTGTCAAGGTTACAGCCGGGCCGCCGCCATACCGTGAATCCTCGCCCGGAACACCGGCGAGCCTTGACGCTCAAGTAGAACTCGAACCTTGCGGATTCACTGCAGCGTGAAGGTGCATGTCATGCCAGCCGTCCCCGTGCCGCAGCCCGCTGCGCCGGGTCCCTTCCAGGACAAAACCGGCCTTCCCGGCCACCCGGCAGGACGCCTCGTTACGGACCGAGTGGGACAGCTGAAGCCGCTTCAGCCCCAGGACGCCGAAACTCCATCCCTCGAGCGCCTGAACGGCTCGGGACGCCACGCCTTGTCCCCGCCGTGCTTCCAGCACCCAGTACCCGAGCTCCCCCTCGCCTTCATACAGGTTGAGGCGGCTCAGCGCCACGCGGCCCAGAATGTCTCCGCCGCCGTTGCACACAGCCCAGTTGGCGCCGGATTCCTCCTGCCAGCGGGCGGACCAGCTGGTAACCCATCGGCGTGCTTCGGCTTCGTCATCCATCGTGCGCCGGTTGTAGCGGGCTATCTCCGGCTGGCTGTAGGCAGTGACCAGCACCGCGGCGTCGTCCGCGGTCCAGGGCCGCAGGAGCAGCCCGTCGGCGGGCAGAAACGGCTGCGGGGAGGCATTGAGCGAGCCACGCCGCAGATAGGGACCCAGAGCCGCCATGATCTTCCTCCCCTGCCGTGCCGGACCGCGCCCATTATGCCCTGCGCGCCGGCAACTGCGGCCGGGGGCGCGCAGGGCAAAGCGCCGGCAATGCAAAACGCCCCGCCCCGGATGTACCGGGGCGGGGCGTTCCTCTGCGGTTCGGCGTCAGTGCCGGGGGGCAGCGGGCGTGTTTCCGGCGGGGCCGGGAACAGTCTCGGCCAGTTCGCGGGACTCTTCGGTCCCGCGCGGCTCGTCGCTGCCTGCATCGATGTTCATGCTGGCCTCGTCGAAGGGACGCTCGCGGTCCAGTACGGCGGTGACCTGTTCCTTGTCGATTTCCTTGGTCCAGGTGCCAATCAGCACGGTGGCAACGGCGTTACCGGTGAAGTTGGTCAGCGCGCGGGCCTCGGACATAAACCGGTCGATGCCCACGATCAGGCCGACGCCGTCCAGCAGGTCGGGGCGGTGGGACTGCAGTCCGCCGGCCAGCGTGGCCAGGCCTGCGCCGGTAACTCCGGCGGCGCCCTTGGACGCAATGATCATAAAGACCAACAGTGAGATCTGCTCACCCAGCTCCAGCGGCTTGCCCATGGCCGAGGCAACAAACAGTGCCGCCATGGTCAGGTAGATGGCAGTGCCGTCCAGGTTGAAGGAATAGCCGGTCGGCACGGTCACGCCGACAACGGGCTTGGAGACACCCAGGTGCTCCATCTTGGCGATCAGCCGCGGCAGTGCCACTTCGGATGAGGAGGTGGAGAAGATGAGCAGGTATTCACGGCCCAGGTAACGCATGAGCTTGAAGATGTTCACACCGGTGACCAGCTTCAGCAGCCCGCCCAGGATCACCACGATGAAGAGGACGCAGGTGAGGTAGAAGGCAACCATCAGGGTGGCCATGCTGACGATCGCCTGGATGCCGGTCTCGCCGACGACGGCGGCAATGGCACCGAACGCACCGATCGGCGCCAGCCACATGATCATCATGAGGATGCGGAACACCAGGGCCTGGATGTAGCCGATGCCCTTAAGGACGGGGGCGCCGGCGGTGCCCATCTTCTGCAGCGCAAAACCAACCAGCAGGGCAACGAACAGGGTCTGCAGGATGCTCTCGCCGGTCAGGGACGCCAGCAGCGTGGTGGGAATGATGCTGAGCAGGAAGCCCGTCATCCCCTCGTCGTCTTCGGCTGCGGCGGGCGCAGCATCCGAGGACGCCTGGATATCCAGGCCCTCACCCGGGTGGATGAAGTTGCCCACAACAAGGCCGATGGCCAGGGCGAACGTGGACATGATGATGAAGTAGCCCAGCGCCAGGCCGCCGACCTTGCCGACCGTTGCTGCTTTGGCGATTGAACCGATGCCTAGGACAATGGTGCAGAAGATGACCGGGGCGATCATCATTTTGATGAGGCTGATGAAGCCGGTCCCGAGCGGTTTCAGGGATTTGGCGAACTCGGGTGCGGCCAGGCCGATGACGGCACCGAGCACCACTGCCGCGATAACGGCGATGTAAAGGAAATGTGTTCTGTCCGGCCGGCGGCTCTTCTGTGAACCGGCGGCCGGGGAAGCGGCAGCTGCCATGGCGGTACTCCTAGTTGCTTTGATCGGCTCCCATCTTCTGCCTCCGTGTGATCACAGTCACCCTTGTGTTCATACTGTTCTCGATCAATTACCCGACACAGACCCGTTGTCGGCCGACGCAAAGGATGAACGTGCATCAGTGGAGCCTGGCCCGCCGCTTCCTCCTGGCACAGCTGGCATTCATCCTCTGCGTCTCCGGCGGTATCGGCTGGGGGCTGTACCACCAGGCTGAAGACAACACGTATGAGGAAACCGCGCAGCGGATGCTGGCGGTTGCAGGCACTGTTGCCGCGAGCAACACCGTGCGCACCGCCGTCGAATCCTCGGAACCGGAGGTCCTGCAGGAGTACGCCCGGGATGTCATGGACCGTGTCGGGGTGGACTTCGTGACCATCATGGACACAGACCGCACCCGGCTTACCCACCGGAACCCCGACCAGATAGGCAAGCCCTACATCGGGTCCGTGGAGCAGGCGCTGGCCGGCGAGAGCTTCACCGAAACCTACACCGGCACCCTGGGACCGTCGGTTCGCGCCATTACCCCGGTACGGGACGACGCCGGGAACATCATCGCGCTCGTGGCTGCCGGGATCACCGTGGACCGCGTGGGAATTGCCCGAGATGCCCGCCTGCCCGAACTGTTCGCCATCGATGCCGTGGCCCTGGCGGTAGGGGCACTGGCCGCGTATCTGCTCAGCCGTTACCTGCGCCGCGTCACCCATGACCTGCGACCCGGCGAACTGGCACACATGTTCACCTTTTACGATTCCGCCCTGCACTCGGTTCGGGACGGACTCCTGCTGCACAACAACCGGGGCCAGCTGGTGCTGTACAACGATGAGGCCGCCAAGCTCCTGGGCCTGCCGCCCGGCGCATCCGGGCCGCAGCAGCTGCCCGACCTCCCCGGCCCGTTGTCGGAGCTGTTGCATTCAGGGCGGGACGCCCGGGAGGAAATCCACCTCACCGGCGAGCGCGTCCTGGTGGTCAACCAGTCAGCTGCCGTCTCTGCCGCTCCGCTGCGCCGCCGCTTCGGGACGGTCACCACACTGCGTGACCATACCGACGTCGAATCACTGACCGGCGAGCTGGCCTCCCTGCGCACCCTGGCGGATGCGCTGAGCGCACAGGCCCACGAACATGCCAACCGGGTGCACACCCTTGTCTCACTCATTGAGCTGGGCCGGTCCGGGGATGCCGTCCGGTTTGCGACTGCCGATCTGGAGCAGTCCCAGCAGCTCAATGACGAGGTCCTGGCGGCGGTCGAAGAGCCGGCGGTCACGGCCCTGCTGATGGGCAAGGCCGCCCAGGCCCGCGAGCGCGGCATTGACCTGCACATCGAGGTGGCGCAGACCTGCGGCCGGTTTAGCGGGGGCGGCGTGGAACCCGTGGAGCTGGTGACCATTATCGGAAACCTGCTGGATAACGCCTTCGATGCCGCCGATGAGACCGTTTCGTTGCTTCTGGATACCGGGGAAGCGCATCTGTTGATTGAAGTGCAGGATGACGGGCCCGGTGTTCCGCCCACAATGATCGAACATATATTCGAACAGGGGTTCAGTACCAAGGAGCCGGACGACGGCCGCACCCTGGCCGGACGCGGCATAGGACTGGCACTCGTCCGGCAGGCGGTGACCCGCCTGGGCGGAAGTATTCGCGTCCTGGCGGGACACGGAGCATGTTTCAGCGTGGAACTGCCTGCCCCCGCTCCCCGGGAAACCGCCGGCCTCACGGATGTGGCCCCGTGACGGTGCTGCAGTCTTCGGGAATCGGCGTCCTGGTAGTGGAAGACGAGCAGATCCCGGCCGAGGCCCATGCCGAGTACGTCCGGCGGACCCCCGGATTCCGGCTCGCCGGGATCGCGCGGACCGGCACGGAAGCGCTCACTATGCTCAAGGACGCCGGACGGACGGCGGACGAACCCGGTATCGACCTGGTGCTGCTGGACATGAACCTGCCGGATCTGCACGGGTTGGACCTGCTGCGGCGGATCCGGGGCGCGGGGCTGCCCGTCGACGTCATCGCCATCACCGCCGTCAGGGACCTCGCGGTGGTCCGCAGCGCCATGTCCGGCGGCATCGTCGGCTACCTGATCAAGCCCTTCACCTTCTCCGCATTCAGCGCGAAGCTCGCCACCTATGCCGAGTACCGGCGCCGGATGGGTGACCAGGCAACCGCAACCACGCAAAGCGAAGTGGACAGCGCCTTCGCCGCACTCCGGCCGGCCGTTGCCGCCGCGCTGCCCAAGGGCCTCTCCGGGGAAACCCTGGCCGCCGTGGGCGACCTGCTGAAGCGCGCTCCGTCCCCGCTGTCCGCCACGGAGGTCGCCGTGGAACTGGAGATGTCCCGGATTACCGCCCGCCGCTACCTGGAGCACCTGGCAGACCAGGGTGCAGTGCTGCGGGCCCCGAGGTACGGCACGCGGGGCCGGCCGGAGCTGGAATACAGCTGGCGGCGGTAGCCGGGGAGGCTGCCCCGGCTACCCGTTCGGCCGCAGCAGTGGCGTCAGGGCCTCGATCACAGCCGGATCCTCAATGGTGGAGGGCACGGTGTGCGGCACTCCGTCGGCAATCTGGCGCAAGGTCTTGCGCAGCACCTTCCCGGAGCGGGTCTTTGGCAGGGCATCCACCAGCTGCACGTCCTTGAAGTCCGCCACCGCGCCGATCCGCGAGCGCACACGCTCCACCAGTTCCTGCTGCAGCTGCGCCGCGTCCATCTCGGTGCCGGCCTTGAGAACCACGTAAGCACACGGACGCTGGCCCTTGAGCGGGTCCGCGACGCCGATCACCGCACATTCGGCGACCGCGGGATGGGAGCCCACCGCTTCCTCCATGGAGCCGGTGGACAGCCGGTGCCCGGAGACGTTGATGACGTCGTCCGTGCGGCCCATCACGTACAGGTAGCCGTCCTCGTCCAGGTAGCCGGAGTCCCCCGTGGCGTAGTACCCCTCGAAGACCTCCAGATAGGCGCTGCGGTACCGCTCGTCATTCCCCCACAGGGTGCGCAGGGTGCCCGGCGGCAGGGGCAGTTCCAGCGCTATGTTGCCCTCCGTTCCGGCAGGCACCTCGGCACCGCTTCCATCCAGGATGCGCACGGCGAATCCAGGCACCGGGACGGTGGGCGAGCCGGGTTTGACCGGCAGTTCCTCCAACCCCACGGGATTGGCGCAGATGGCCCATCCGGTCTCGGTCTGCCACCAGTGGTCGATCACCGGGACATCCAGTGCGGCCGCAGCCCACTCCAGCGTTGCCGGGTCCAGGCGCTCGCCGGCAGCAAACAGGTGCCGCAGCCGGGAAAGGTCGTACTTGACCGGTTCCGCGGCCTCCGGGTCAGCCTTCCGGATGGCGCGCAGCGCGGTGGGCGCGGTGAACAACACGTCCACGCCGTGCTCTGCCGCCACCCGCCAGAACGCGCCCGCATCCGGAGTCCCCACCGGTTTGCCCTCGAACAGAACGGTGGCGGCTCCGGCGATCAGGGGTGCGTAGACGATGTAGGAGTGGCCCACCACCCAGCCGACATCCGAGGCGGTCCACATCACCTGTCCCGGACCGACGCCGTAGATGTTCTGCATGGACCACGCCATGGCCACGGCGTGGGAACCGTTGTCCCGCACCACGCCCTTCGGTGAACCGGTGGTGCCGGAGGTGTAGAGGATGTACAGCGGGTCGCCGGCCGCCACGGAGACCGTCCCGGCCGGTTCGGCGGCAGCAGCCAGTTCCGCCCAGTCCTGCCACGAGGCTCCGCCCGCGCCGGCGAAGTCAGCCAGGGAGGAGGTGAAGCCCTTGCGCTCGGCAACGACGACGGCGTCCACCCGGTGGGTTGCCGTCTCCAGCGCTTCCGCCACGGCCGGCAGGTAGTCCACCCGGCGCTTCGGCTCCACGCCGCCGCTGGCGGTGACGATGACTTTGGGCCCGGCGTCGTCGATCCGCGCTGCCAGCTCACGGGGCGCAAAGCCGCCGAACACCACCGAGTGCACCGCGCCGAGGCGGGCGGTGGCCAGCATGGCGATCACGGCTTCGGGAATCATGGGCAGGTAAATGATGACCCGGTCTCCGGCTTCAACCCCCAGTCCGCGCAGCACCCCGGCGAAGGTTTCCACCTCGGTGAGCAGCTCGCGGTAGGAATAGGTCCGCTGCACGCCCAGCATGGCCGAATCGTAAATCAGCGCATCGGCATCGCCGCGGCCGGCCGCAACGTGCCGGTCCAGCGCGTTGTAGCTGGTATTCAGCCGGCCATCCGGGAACCAGGCATACAGCGGTGCCGCGGAAGAATCGAGTGCGAGCGCAGGCCGCACGTCCCAGTCCACCAGGGCTGCTGCCTCAAGCCAGAACCCCTCCGGGTCTGCCGTGCTGCGGGCATAGGCCCCGGCGTAGGTATTGCGCTGTGCCATGAATCCTCCTCGATCCGGTGCGGTACGCGCCATGCTACTAGCGGAGCCGGGTCGCGGCGATCCGGCGCTCGCAGGCGGCCAACCAGGACGGCAAATGTATACAGACCATCGATTCTTCTTTGAAAATGTGGTCCGGGATACACCGTTTCGCCCGATCGTGTATACACTGTGGTGAACGTAACGCAGGTATCAGACGTGAGGAGGCGCACCATGCGGGCAAGCGACCGCGCCTATGCCGCCTTGCGCCAGGACATCGTGGACTGGGAGCTGCCGCCCGGCACCGTTTTGGGGGAGGTCGAACAGTCGGCCCGGCTCGGGGTCTCACGCACTCCCCTGCGCGAAGCACTCAGCCGCCTCACCGCGGACGGATTGGCCGCACCGCACAGCGGACGCGGCGTCGTCGTCACCGGCATTTCGCTGGATACCGTGGCCGAGCTTTTCGAACTGCGCCAGGCCCTCGAGTGCAAAGCAGCGGCGCTCGCGGCCACGCGGGGAAGCGACGCCGACTTCCGGACGCTGGCCGCCCGGTTCCGTTCTGCCGGTGAACTGATCGGCGCCCCCGGCGCGGACCCCGCCGGCTATTACGCCCTGGTGGCCGAACTGGACGCGGCCATCGACTGCGCTGCGGCGAACTCCTACCTCACCCAGGCGCTGGGCAACGTGCGCCTCCATCTGGCGCGCGTCCGGCGGCTGGCCAAGGATAATCCCCGCCGCCTGCTTGAAACCGTCAGCGAGCATGCCACCATCGCCGACGCCGTGGCGTCCGGCGACCCGGAGCTGGCGGCCGCCGCCGTCGCCGTCCACCTGCATAAAAGCCTCAACCATCTTCGGTCCGCCCGGACCGGTTCCCCTGAGATCACCACCCCTGAGATAAGGACACACAGTGAACCTGCATAAAGTGCGCGTCTACCGCAGCGACGAAAAGCTGGGCCGCGAAGACCAGCTGGCCTACAAGATCGCCCAGGTGGCCGCCGATCCCGTTGACGTCACCGAAGACGTCACGGACATGGTCATCAACCGCATCATCGACAACGCCTCCGTGGCCGTCGCATCCCTGAACCGCGGACCCATTGTCGCCGCCCGCGCCCAGGCCCTCTCCTTCTCGCCCTCCGCCCACGGCAAGGGCGCCTCCGTCTTCGGTGTGCTGGCCAAGACCAGCCCCGAGTGGGCCGCCTGGGCCAACGGCGTGGCGGTACGTGAACTCGACTACCACGACACCTTCCTGGCCGCCGAGTACTCCCACCCCGGCGACAACATCCCGCCGGTTCTCGCCGTCGCCCAGCACACCGGCGCCTCCGGCAAGGACCTGATCCGCGGCATCGCCACCGGCTACGAAATCCAGGTCAACCTGGCAAAGGCCATCTGCCTGCACAAGCACAAGATCGACCACGTCGCCCACCTCGGCCCGTCCGCCGCCGCCGGCATCGGCACCCTGCTGGGCCTCGACGTCGACACCATCTTCCAGGCAGTTGGCCAGGCCCTGCACACCACCACCGCCACCCGCCAGTCGCGCAAGGGTGAGATCTCCACCTGGAAGGCCCACGCTCCGGCGTTTGCCGGCAAGATGGCCGTCGAGGCCGTGGACCGTGCCATGCGCGGCCAGACCTCCCCCACCCCCATCTACGAAGGCGAAGACGGTGTGATCGCCTGGATGCTGGACGGCCCCGACGCCGCCTACGAAGTGCCGCTGCCCGGGGAAGGCGAAGCCAAGCGCGCCATCCTGGACACCTACACCAAGGAACACTCCGCCGAGTACCAGGCCCAGGCCTGGATCGACCTGGCCCGCAAGATCCACGGCGAGCACCCCGAAGCCGCGGACCCGGCCAACGTGGAAAGCGTCCTGATCGCCACCTCGCACCACACCCACTACGTGATCGGTTCCGGCGCCAACGATCCGCAGAAGTACGATCCCACCGCCTCACGCGAAACCCTGGACCACTCCATCCCGTACATCTTCACCGTCGCCCTGCAGGACGGATCCTGGCACCATGTGGATTCCTACTCCCCCGAACGCGCCGGCCAGCCCGACACGGTGGAACTGTGGCACAAGGTCAGCACGGTGGAGGATCCGGAATGGACCCGCCGCTACCACTCGCTGGACATCAGCGAGAAGGCCTTCGGCGGCAAGGTCACCATTGTGCTGACCGACGGCACCGTGATCACCGATGAAATTGCCGTCGCCGACGCGCACCCGCTCGGCGCCAAGCCGTTTGCCCGCGAGCAGTACATCAACAAGTTCCGCACCCTGGCCCAGGGGCTGGTCTCCGAGGAGGAGATCGAGCGCTTCCTGGCCACCGTGCAGCGCCTGCCCGAACTGGCTGCCGGCGAACTGGACCAGCTGAACATCACGGCCGCCGACGGCGTTATCAACCCGGCCGCTGCACCGAAGGGACTCTTCTAAATGCTGTACTCCTCCGTAACCCCCGAAGCCAAGCGGATCGCCTTCCGCGAAGGACTGGCCTCCGGCACCCTGCAGCAGTTCCCGGGCGCCTTCAACCCGCTCTCGGCCCGCCTCATCGAGGAAAAGGGCTTCGACGGCGTCTACATCTCCGGCGCCGTCCTGGCCAATGACCTGGGCCTGCCGGACATCGGGCTGACCACCCTCACCGAGGTGGCCACCCGTGCCGGGCAGATTGCGCGGATGACCGATCTGCCCGCCATTGTCGACGCCGACACCGGCTTCGGTGAGCCGATGAACGTGGCCCGGACCATCCAGGAACTCGAGAACGCCGGCCTGGCGGGCTGCCACATCGAGGACCAGTTCAACCCCAAGCGCTGCGGCCACCTGGACGGCAAGAACGTGGTGGACACCGAGACCGCGGTCAAGCGCATCCGTGCCGCTGCGGACGCCCGTCGCGACCCGAATTTCCTGATCATGGCCCGCACCGACATCCGCGCCGTGGACGGGCTCGAAGCCGCCCAGGACCGCGCCCGGGCGCTGGTGGAGGCCGGCGCCGATGCGATCTTCCCCGAAGCGATGAAATCGCTGGAGGAATTCGCAGCGATCCGCGCCGCCGTCGACGTACCGATCCTGGCCAACATGACCGAGTTCGGCAAGAGCGAGCTGTTCACCTATGAAGAGCTCGCCTCGGTGGGCGTCAACATGGTGATCTACCCGGTCACCCTGCTCCGCAGCGCCATGGGTGCAGCCGAGCGGACACTGGAAACCATCAAGGCGCACGGCACGCAGGAGTCCGATGTGCCCAACATGCTCACACGTGCACGTTTGTACGATCTGGTGGATTATGAGGCGTACAACCACTTCGACACGTCCGTTTTCAACTTCCAGGTTCCGGGCACCCACTAGAACCGGCCAGGCATTAACCGCACGACGAAGGAGTCAGCACCAATGACAGAACCCCAGATCCATAAGGGCCTGGCGGGGGTACTCGTAGACACCACCCGCATATCCAAGGTCAACCCGGAGACCAACTCCCTGCTCTACCGCGGCTATCCGGTGCAGGAACTCGCCGCCCGGTGCAGCTTCGAAGAAGTGGCCTACCTGCTCTGGAACGGCGAGCTGCCCACCGAGGCAGAGCTGGCCGAGTTCAGCGAAGGGGAACGTGCCCAGCGTGCCCTCACCCCCGAGCTGAAGGCCGTCATCGACGCACTGCCGGTGACCTGCCACCCCATGGACGTCTGCCGCACCGCGGCGTCCGTCCTGGGCGCCTCGCATGAGCTGGCTGAGGATTCATCGGTCCAGGCCAACATGGACAAGGCAGTCGGCCTGTTCGCCGCCATGCCCGCCGTCGTCGCCTACGACCAGCGCCGCCGCCGCGGCCAGGACCTCGTGGAGCCCCGCGAGGACCTGGGCTACTCGGCCAACTTCCTCTGGATGACGTTCGGCGAGGAAGCCGCCCCCGAGGTGGTGGAGGCGTTCAACGTCTCGATGATCCTGTACGCGGAGCACTCCTTCAACGCGTCCACCTTCACCGGCCGCGTGATCACCTCCACGCTCTCGGACCTGCACTCGGCAGTCACCGGTGCCATCGGTGCGCTCAAGGGCCCACTGCACGGCGGCGCCAACGAGGCGGTCATGCACACGTTCGAAGAGATCACGCAGAGCGCGGCCGACGGCGACGTCGCAGCCCACGCTGCCGCGTGGCTCGATGATGCGCTGGAACAGAAGAAGAAGATCATGGGCTTCGGCCACCGGGTCTACAAGAACGGCGATTCCCGGGTGCCGACCATGAAGGCGTCCCTGGACAACATGGTCAAGTACTACGACCGGCCGGACCTGGGCGACCTGTATACGGCGCTGGAATCGGCCATGGGTGAGCGCAAGAACATCCTGCCGAACCTGGATTACCCGGCAGGACCGGCCTACCACCTGATGGGCTTTGATACGCCCACGTTCACGCCGCTGTTTGTTGCGGCGCGGATTACCGGGTGGACGGCGCACATCATGGAGCAGCTCGAAGCCAACTCCCTGATCCGGCCGCTGAGCGAGTACAACGGCCCGGAGGAGCGGCACCTGCCGTAGGGTTCACGCCCTCCCGACTGGCACCTACGGGGCCCCGGAACGGCGGCAACGAAATTCCCCGCTCGCAGAGCTCGCAGGGAATATTAAAGCCGCCTTATCCGGGGTCCCCTCTGCGTCCCGGCGGGCACAGGGCACAGGGCGCACAGGGTCGATCCTGTCCGCTGCCGGTAGCCATCCGTCCACGGCCGGGGAAAGGGTGGCCATGGCCATGGCCATGGCCAAGGAATACCCCACGCCGGCGTGCCGTCAGGAACTTCAGGCTCAGAAGGTGCCGCCTACCGGCGGGCCCGTGCAACCGGAACCGCCCTCCTTCCGGCCCGGAGCAACGCCGCCGGAAACGCCGTCTGGGAAAGCAGCCGCGGTTTAGGAAAAAACGATGTTTGCCACGTTCACGTTGTCGTCCGCGATGGTGACCACTGCATTGAAATAGTCCCCGGCCAGCAGACGGGGCATCCAGAGGGCCGAGTCGGGCCACATCCGCTCGTAGGGCATCCCGGCGGCCGGATACCAGGCCGGAAGGATCTCGTCGGTCTCCACGGGTTCGCCGTCCCAGCGGTGCGTCCGGAACAGCACGGTGGACATGTCCAGGGCGGGGGCGGCGGGGAAGATCCATTCGATGGTCCCGGCCCGGAGCAGGTCCTGTTCGGCGACGACGACGCCGGACTCTTCCTCCACCTCGCGGACGGCTGCCTGCTCGGGGGTTTCCCCCGCTTCGATGTGTCCGCCGAGGGTGACCACCCGGCCGAGGCCGAAGCCGGTCTTTTTCAGGCCCATCAGGACCTGCGACATGCCCTGCTCCCCCTCACGGAACAGGAAGCACAGGACGACGGGGGACGCCCGAAAGGCCTGCACTTCGCCGGCAGGCATTACAGGGCCCGGGGGTGGGCTGCGGCGTAGACCTCGCGCAGGGTCTCGGCCGTGACCAGGGTGTAGACCTGCGTGGTGGTGACCGAGGCATGGCCGAGCAGTTCCTGGACCACGCGGACATCGGCACCGCCTTCGAGCAGGTGCGTCGCAAAGGAGTGGCGGAGGGTGTGCGGCGACACGTCGCGGCCGATGTCTGCCTTCTCCGCGGCGTTCTTGAGGATGGTCCAGGCACTCTGCCGGGACAGCCTGCCGCCTCTGGCATTCAGGAACAGCGCCGGTGTGCCCTTGCCCTTGGCCGAAGCCGCAGGCCGGCCGCGCACCAGATAGTCATCCAGTGCCCGGGCGGCATAGGAGCCCAGCGGGACCAGGCGTTCCTTGGAGCCCTTGCCGAAAAGCCGCACGACGTCCGGGCCCTTCGCCGGAATGCGTTCCAGGGACAGGTCATCCACATCCAGGCCCACGGCCTCACTGATGCGGGCCCCGGTCGAGTACAGGAACTCCAGCAGGGCACGGTCGCGCAGCCCGGACGGGGTATCCAGGGACACGGCTTCGAGGATGCGGGTGACTTCACTGACGCTGATGGCCTTGGGCAGGCGTTTGCCCGGCATCGGCGGATGCACGTCGGACGCCGGATCGGCGGCGGTCATTCCTTCCAGCGCCCAGAAGCGGTGCAGCCCGCGCACCGCGACGATGGTCCGGGCCGCCGAGCGCACGCTCAGCGCAGACGCACCGTCGGATCCTTCGGAAATCGACTGGGCGAAGGCGGTGACATCGTGCCGGGAGATGCGGGTAATGTCCTCCACTCCCCTGGCCGCCAGGAAGCGGGCGTAGCGCAGCAGGTCGCGGCGGTAGGCATCCAGCGTATTGACGGCCAGGCCGCGTTCCACGGCCATGTGCTGCAGGTAGGCGCCGATGGCCCGGCCTGCGGGGGTGGAGCGGAGCTCTTCGGCGGCCGCGTGGGACGTCGCGGCACGGGACCTGGCCGGGGCCTTGGCCGCCTGCTTGGCGGCGGTCCGGGTCCTGGGTTCGGTTGCCGGCGCCCCCTCGGGTGCGGGGTCCGCCGTGCGGGGTGTGTGGGAGGGGCCGGTCCGGTCCAGCTCGGCCAGGTCGGCGTCCCGCAGCCGCCGGGCAGCTTCGGAGTCCAGATCCAGTTTGAGGGTGGGGTTCAGGGACCCGCTCAGATCGATGGCGACGGTGTCGTTGCTGTTCCCCGGTGAGGCGTCAGCGGTGGTCATGCCTGGTTCCTAGCTAGCGCACCGGGCCGTTGGCCCAGGTGGAATGCTGCGAATGGTGCTCGGGCCACGGGGCGTCGGCCGGACGCAGGTCCCGGAAGCCGTTGCTACGTGCGACGGCGGCCGCGAGGACCGCAGCCACGGCGGAGGGGCTGTGCATCCTCCCCTGCAGTGCTGCCTGCACGGCATCATCCAGGTCCACCCACTCGACCTTGATCTCGGCTTCTTCATGGGTCCTGGTGTGACGCTCCGGGACGGGGACTTCGGAGATGCCGCGGGCCAGATAAATCCGCAGGGCTTCGCGGGAGGATCCCGGCGACAGGAACAGATCGGTCAGGACCTGCCATTCCGAAGCCACGAGGTCTGCTTCCTCCGCCAGTTCGCGGGCGGCGCCGACTTGGAAGTCCTCGCCGTCCACATCCAGCAGGCCGGCCGGGATTTCCCACAGGGTCATCCGCACCGGGTGCCGGTACTGGTTGATCAGCAGCACCCGACCGGCGTCGTTCATGGCCAGGATGGCCACGGCACCGGGGTGGGTGATGTAGTCACGGACGAGGGGCTCGCCGTCGTCGGTCAGGGTGAACTTCTCCTTGACCACGTCCCACACCGGACCGCTGTACACCGTTTCCGATGCCAGCAGCCGCCGCGGGCTTTGTTCGTCAGCGAACCCCTGCGTCCCTGCCATGGTGCTAGGCCTTGGCCTTCTGGTGGGCCAGGGCAGCCTTGACGAGTCCGGCGAAGAGCGGGTGCGGACGCGTCGGGCGGGAGCTGAGCTCCGGATGTGCCTGCGTGGAAACGTAGTACGGGTGCACGTCGGCGGGAAGCTCGACGAACTCCACCAGGCCGCCGTCGGTGGTGGTTCCGGAGAACACCAGGCCGGCGTCGGCGATCTGGTCGCGGTACTGGTTGTTGACCTCGTAGCGGTGGCGGTGACGTTCCGCCACCTCGGTCTTGCCGTAGGTCTTGGCAACCACGGATTCCGGTTCCAGCTTGGCGTCCCAGAGGCCCAGGCGCATGGTGCCGCCCATATCGCCGCTGCCGGCGACAATGTCCTTCTGCTCGGCCATGGTGGCGATGACGGGGTACTGGGTATCCGGCTCGAACTCCGAGGAGGACGCGCCTTCCAGGCCCACCACGTTGCGGGCGTATTCAATGACCATGCACTGCAGGCCCAGGCACAGGCCCAGCGTCGGGAGCTTATTTTCCCGGGCGTAGGTCAGGGCGCCGAGTTTGCCTTCAAGGCCGCGGATACCGAAACCGCCGGGAACGCAGATGGCGTCCGCGCCGGCCAGTGCCTGCGCGGCGCCTTCGGGCGTGGCGCAGTCATCGGAGGGAACCCAGCGGATTTTGACCTTGGCCTTGTTCGCGAAGCCGCCGGCCCGCAGGGCCTCGGTCACGGACAGGTAGGCATCGGGCAGGTCCACGTACTTGCCCACCAGGGCAATGTCCACGTGGTGCTTCGGGTTGTGCACGGCTTCAAGCAGGCGGTCCCACTTGGTCCAGTTGACGTCCTTGAACTTCAGGTCCAGGTGCTGGACGATGTACGCGTCCAGGCCCTGGGAGTGAAGGGTCTTGGGGATGTCGTAGATGCTCGGGGCATCCGGGCAACCGATCACTGCATCAACGTCGACGTCGCACATGCGGCCGATCTTGTTGCGCATGGCATCCGGCACCGGGCGGTCCGAGCGGATGACGATGGCGTCCGGCTGGATGCCGATGGAGCGCAGGGCAGCCACGGAGTGCTGGGTGGGCTTGGTCTTCAGTTCCTGCGACGGACCGATGTACGGGACCAGGGAGACGTGGAGGAAGAAGACGTTGTTGCGGCCGATGTCCTGGCGGACCTGGCGGGCTGCCTCGAGGAACGGCTGGGACTCGATGTCGCCGACCGTGCCGCCGATTTCGGTGATGATGACATCGGGGGTCTTCTTCGCCTCGGAGGGCAGGCGCATCCGGCGCTTGATCTCGTCGGTGATGTGCGGAATGACCTGGACCGTGTCACCGAGGTATTCGCCGCGGCGTTCCTTGGCGATGACCGTGGAGTACACCTGGCCGGTGGTTACGTTGGCGGAGCCGTCGAGGCTCTCGTCAAGGAACCGCTCGTAGTGTCCGATGTCGAGGTCAGTCTCGGCACCGTCGTCGGTCACGAAGACCTCACCGTGCTGGAAGGGGTTCATTGTGCCCGGATCCACATTCAAGTAGGGATCGAGCTTCTGCATGGTCACCGCTATGCCGCGCGACCTCAACAGATGGCCGAGACTTGACGCTGTCAGTCCCTTACCGAGTGAGGACGCCACGCCACCGGTGACGAAGATGTGTTTGGTCGTAGAAGACGACTTGGGAAACCTGGAATTTGATCGCTGCACCACGGAGTTCGAGCCTATCACCTTTTGTCGTTTCGGGTTTGACCTGGACTGGAATTCTGACCGCTGCCGCTGCCCGGCGGGGTTCGGGCGGGAGTTGGCCGGGTCATTGGAGATGCCCCGCTGAGCCCAGCAGCTCCTCGGCATGGGCACGGGCCGATGCCGAGTCTTCCTGGCCGGCAAGCATGCGGGCCAGTTCCTTGATCCGCTCCTCCTGGCCCAGTACCCGCACATCGCTCGCGGTGACACCTGAGCCGTCGTCGGCAGCGGTTGAGGTCTTAATCACGCGGATGTGGTGATCGGCGAAGGCTGCCACCTGCGGAAGGTGGGTCACCACGATCACCTGGACGTGCTTGGCCAGCATGGCCAGGCGCCGTCCGATTTCGACGGCGGCTTTACCGCCCACGCCGGCGTCAACCTCGTCGAAGATGAAGGTGGGCACCGGGTCCACGGCCGCCAGGACCACTTCGATGGCAAGCATCACCCGGGAGAGCTCGCCGCCGGAGGCTCCCTTGCCCAGCGGGCGGGCGGGTGCGCCGGGGTGCGGGGCCAGCAGGAAGGCGATGGTGTCCGCGCCGTACGGCCCGGGCTCCCCCGCGGGCTCAACCTCAATGACCAGGTTGGCGTCCTTCATGGCGAGGGCTGTGAGTTCGTCACTGACCCGCCGGGACAGCTCCGCTGCCGCGTCGGTGCGCAATTTGGTGAGGGCCGCACCGCTGGTGTCCAGCTGTTCGCCGAGTGCCGTTATTTCCGCCTCGAGGGCTTCGATCCGGGTGTCGTCGGAGCTGAGCTCGGCCAGCCGTTTGGCGCTTTCGGCGCCCCATTCGAGCACACCGTCGATGGAGGGCGCGTACTTGCGGACCAGGCCGGCCAGGTCGGCACGGCGGGACTCCACCTCTGCCAGCCGTTCAGGCCCCTCGGAATCCAGCGATGCACCGTAGCTGGCCAGTTCAGTGGCAATGTCCGCGAGGATGTAGCCGACTTCCGCCAGCCGCTGGGCTGCCGAGGCCAGGGCCGGGTCATGCTCGCCGGCGGATTCAAGCTGGCGCTTGGCGGCGTCCACCAGTGAGGTGGCATCACCACCGTCCGCGAAGTCGTCTGCAATCAGGGCGGCATGCGCACCTGCTGCCGCGGTCCGCAGTTCCTCCAGATTGCCCAGGCGCATGGCCTCGGATTTGAGGCTTTCATCCTCCCCGGGCTGCGGGTCCACCGCTTCAATTTCCTCCAGCGAAGCCGTCAGGTATTCGGCCTCGCGGAGCCGGTCCCGTGCCT
Source organism: Arthrobacter sp. MDT1-49-2 (assembly GCF_059090185.1). Taxonomy (NCBI): domain Bacteria; kingdom Bacillati; phylum Actinomycetota; class Actinomycetes; order Micrococcales; family Micrococcaceae; genus Arthrobacter; species Arthrobacter sp. MDT1-49-2. The sequence continues at coordinate 6,186 of NZ_JBNHFK010000011.1, read as the reverse complement.
GGTCCCGGAGGTCGGCCAGTTCCTTGGCGGCGGCACGCCAGCGGGCATAGGCCTCCCGGTAGGATCCGAGCTCTGCGGCCAGCGGCGCTCCGGCGTACTTGTCCAGGGCTTCCCGCTGCGCTGCAGCGCTCTTCAGCCGCAGCTGGTCCGTCTGCCCGTGAACCACCACAAGGTGCTCCCCCACCTGGGCGAGCACGCCCACCGGCGCGGACCTCCCGCCCACGTGGGCCCGGCTGCGTCCGTCGGCGTTGACGGTGCGGACCAGGGTAAGTTCCGCGGCGCCGTCGTAGTCCTCAAGTTCGGCGCCTGCCTCGGCAGCGCGCAGGGCTGCCGGGCTCTGCGGGTCCACATGGACCAGCGCTTCGGCGACGGCGGATTTGGCACCGATGCGTACCGCCCCGGCATCGGAGCGGGCGCCGAGCAGCAGCCCCAGGGCGGTGATGACCATGGTCTTACCGGCACCGGTCTCGCCGGTCACCACGGTAAAGCCGGGCCCCAGGTTCAGGGTGGCGTCGGTAATGACGCCCAGGTCCCTGATCCGGATTTCCTCAATCATTCGACAAAGCCTCCGCGGTCCGTCACTGCGTTATCGGTAGCTGCACTCTCGGGGCTTCCGGCTCCCGCTCCGGCCGTCTCCTCACGGCTTCCATCCCTGCGGGCTGCATCAGGGCGGCCTGGGCTCAGGTCGGTTCCCGCCGCCGGGGCCGCTGCCGGCCCGCGCCAGCCGTGGGTCGGCAGCTGGAATTTGCGGACCAGGCGTTCGGAGAACGGGGTGAGGTGGGTGCGGGCCAGCCGCACCGGCGTTTGGGAACGTGTCACCTCCACCCGGGAGCCCGGGGGAAGGTCGAGGCTGCGCCTGCCGTCGCACCAGAGCACACCGGAGGCGTCCGTACGGGTCAGGATTTCCACGGCGAGCACGGAGGTGGGTGCCACCACCAGCGGCTTGGCGAAGAGGGCATGGGCGCTGATGGGTGCCAGGAGCAATGCCTCGACTTCGGGCCACACCACGGGGCCGCCGGCGGAAAAGGCGTACGCCGTGGAGCCGGTGGGAGTTGCCAGCACCACCCCGTCGCATCCGAAGGAGCTGATGGGGCGGGCATCTACTTCGATAACCACCTCGAGCATGCGCTGCCGATCGGCTTTCTCCACGGCGGCCTCATTGAGCGCCCACGTGTGGGCGATGAGGTTGTTGCTGTGCCAGACCTTGACGTCAATGGTCATACGTTCTTCGACTGTGTAGGCCCGTTCCACCACCCAGTGGACGGTCTGGGCCAGATCCGCGCGTTCGCTTTCCGCCAGGAAACCCACGTGGCCCAGGTTCACGCCCAGCAGCGGAACGCTGGTGCCGCGGACCAGTTCCGCAGCGCGGAGGATCGTGCCGTCGCCACCGAGCACCATGCCCAGGTCAACGTCGGTCAGGGCTACGTCTTCGTCGAGGATTTCGGTAGGTGCGGTGAGGACGCCGTATTCGGCCTGGATATCCTCCAAATCGCGGCGGCGCATAACCGGGATCAGGCCCGACGAATGCAGCTGGGTGCAGGCCTCCTGGGCAGCGGTCATGGCGGCCCGCCGTCCCGTGTGGGCCAAAACCAATATCCGTCTGCTCATCTGCGCCTTCATCCTCGTCGTTTGTCGGTGTCCTGTGACGCGTCCATCCGTCAGTCTTCTACGGCAGACTCCTCCACCGCAAACCCGCTGAACCCAGCGAACGCCTCACCAACCACCTGTGCCGCGGCTGTATCCGCCGAACCGGTATCGGGCCGGGCTTCGGCGGGCTCCGGAACCTGCAGCCACATAAAGAACTCAACGTTCCCGTCCTGGCCGGGCAGCGGACTGGGTGCTATGCCGCCGATTCGCAACCCCGCCGCCATGGCAGCGGCCGCCACCCGGGTCACGGCCTGCCGGTGCCTGACGGGGTCAGTGACCACGCCGGTGCGGTTCAGGTTCTCCCGTCCGACTTCGAACTGCGGTTTGACCATCAGCAGCAGGTTCCCGCCGGGGCGGGTGGCCGCTGCCAGCGGACCCACCACCATGGTGAGGGAAATGAAGGACAGGTCACCTACTGTCAGGTCTACCGTGCCGCCGATATCCCCGGGGTCCAGGTAGCGCACGTTCATGCCCTCGTAGACGCTGACCCGCGGATCCTGCCGGAGCTGGTCCACCAACTGGCCGTGGCCAACATCCACGGCGGCAACATGGGCCGCACCCGAACGCAGCAGTACGTCAGTGAATCCCCCGGTGGAGGCGCCGGCATCGAGGCAGCGCGCCCCGGAGGCCCGGACGGCCGGAAAGGCTGCCAGGGCGCCTGCCAGCTTGTGTCCGGCACGGCTGACATAGTCCGGCTGGCCGTCATCGAGCACGGAGAGTTGGTCCTCCGGACTTACCGGCGCAGAGGCCTTGTTGGCCGGCCGGCCCGCACGCAGTACCCGGCCCGCGGCGATGAGCTTGGCGGCCTGGGTCCGCGACCGTGCGAGGCCGCGGGTCACCAGCTCCTGATCCAATCTGGGCATGCTCAGCGCGCGTCCTTTGCTGGTCCAGGCACCGGTGACTCCGGCGGTGTGTCCCCTTCATCGTTTAATGCGGCCAGCAGCCCGTCATGCAGGTCTGAGTACATCTGCCCGTGCGTGGAGACCGGGGCGTCGTCCAGCGCCGACAGTTCATCCAGCAGGGAATCCACGGCAGCGTCGCCGGTGGGGACCGGAGGCTGCAGCCGTGGATCCGATGCTGCAGGTATCCCTGATGCAGGCTGCACTGATTCAAACTGCACTGATTCAGGCTGCGCCGATTCAGGCTGCGCCGATTCAAACAACGGACTTCCTCCTGCGGCTGCGGTAGAACGGGTGGGACTGCTGGCACAAGCCTAGCTGCGGGGTGTGACACTCCAGCGGATCTCCGGAGCCAGGGCTGCTTCGGCGTCCGGGTAGGCGGCCCACCATGCCGCGCAGGCAGCACGCCAGCTGTCCAGATCGGAGGAGTCGCCGGTGATCAGCACTGCCGTCCCCTCCACCCGGGCGCTGGCGTCTCCGCAGCTGTACCTGTCGCCGTCCCGTACCGGTTGCCGGTACGGCTCGAAAAGCGCTGAGAGGTTCTCCACGATGTACACCGGGCGTTCCGGAGTGCGCGCTGCAAGGGCGGTCATGGGCGTATCGACGCCGGTCAGCACCAGCGCGGTGTCAAAGCCGGCGTTGGTCCCGCCCAGGATGTCGGTATCCAGCCGGTCCCCCACCACCAGCGGGCGTTCAACGCCCATGTGGTGCGCCGCCGTCGTAAAGAGAGGCGCCTCCGGTTTGCCGGCTACGAAGGGAACGCGTCCCGTCGCGGCGCCGACTGCGGCCACCAGGGTGCCGTTGCCGGGAGCAATGCCGCGGGCCTGCGGAATGGACATATCGGTGTTGGTCGCCACCCAGACGGCGCCCCTGCCGACGGCGAAGGCGGCCTCCGCCAAATCCTTCCATCCCAGCCCGGGGTCGAACCCCTGGATGACGGCGTCCGGTTCGTCGTCGGCCGAGTCAACACACACCAGCCCTTGGGCTTCCACGGCCGCGCGCAGGGTGGCACTGCCCGTAACCAGGACCCTGGCACCGGCGTGCACCTTGGCTGCGAGCAGTTCGGCTCCGGCCTGCGCGGACCCGAAGACGTTTTCCGCCGTGGCGGGCGCTCCGAGTTCGCGCAGGTGTGCCGCCACGGTCTCCGAGGAGCGCGAGGCGTTGTTGGTGATGTAGGCAAGCCGGACCGGGGAGTCCGCCACCCTGGTTAGCGCCTCTACGGCGCCGGGGATGGCGTGCGGGCCGGCGTAGACCACGCCGTCCAGGTCGGAGAAGACCGCGTCGTAACCCGAGACCAGCGAGGAATCAGTCATCGATACGCGACTGTTCCGTCTCGTCGGCGTCTTCGCGGGCGGTGTCCTCGTCGTCGTCGTCATCCATGGAGAAGTCGCTCACAACAACCTCCACGTCATCGTCGATGTCACCGTCCTCGGTCAACAGGCCTTCCTGCTCATCACTGGGCAGCGCATCGGCGTCATCCGCGGGTTCAACGACGGAGTTGTCCTTAGGGGCAGAGTCCTCGTCCGCGGCGAAGTAGGCACCGGAGCGGTCCTCACGGCGCTCGGAGCGCTGCTCCTTGCGTTCCTCCTCCGGAGCCAGATCGAAGATCTCCGGTTCGGCGAAGTCTCCCATGCCCAGGGCGCTGTCGGCACGCAGTGCCTGCTTGCGCCAGATCTCGGCTTCCTCATTGCGGCCTGCCAGCTCCAGGGCGTCTGCGTAGGCGCGGAACAGGCGGGGGCTGAATGAGAAGGCCCGGTTACGGTCCAGCTGCGGAATCTCCAAGGCAGTCACAGCGGCCTCGTACTGCTCCATGTCCATGCGTGCACCGGAGGCAACAATAGCCAGGTCCACCTGGCCTGCAGTATCCAGACCCTTGGCGTCCTCGGACCGGACAAGGTCCAGCGCCCGCTCCGGATGGCCCAAACCGCGTTCGCAGTCGGCCATCATCGGCAGGTAGTCGTTGGACCCGCTGATGCGGCGGTAGGTACGGAACTCACGGAGGGCTTCACCAAAGTGCCCGGCTGCGTAAGCGGTCAGGCCCACTGCCTCGCGGACAACGGCCATACGTCCGCCGCGCCGGCTGGCGGCGAGGGCGTGCTGGAACGCGAGCTCCGGCTCGTCGTCGATCAGGCGTCCGGCCATCACCAGGTGCTTGGAAACCCATTCACCGTTGACCTCTTCGAGGTTGCGAAGCTGGGCGCGAGTCACCTTGTCCAGTTCCTGTCCGGTAACGTCCTCATCGATTTCCGGCGAACGCTCCCGGTCCGGCCGGTTGGCGCTGCGCAGATCCTTGGCGTTACGGGGCCGCGGCGCAGCCGGGGCATCGTCCCGGCCAAATGCGGGACGGGCCGAGCCCTGCGAAGGGCGGTCTCCACGCGGCGGACGGCTGTCCCGCTGGGGACGGTCATCACGGCTAAACGGCTTACGGCCAGCGGATGCACCGCGGTCACCAAACGGCTTACGCTCACCGTCACGGGACGGACGGCTATCCCGCTGCGGACGGTCATCACGATTGAAAGGCTTACGCTCACCGTCCCGCTGCGGGCGGTCGTCACGCGAGAACGGCTTACGCTCGTCGCGGTTGAACGGTTTACGCTCCCCGTCGCGAGCCGGGCGCTCATCACGGCTAAACGGCTTACGGCCAGCGGATGCACCGCGGTCACCAAACGGTTTACGCTCACCATCGCGCTGGGAGCGGTCATCACGCGAGAACGGCTTACGCTCATCGCGGTTGAACGGTTTACGCTCCCCGTCGCGAGCCGGGCGCTCATCACGGCTAAACGGCTTACGGCCGGCAGATGCACCGCGGTCACCAAACGGCTTACGCTCACCGTCACGGGACGGACGGCTATCCCGCTGCGGACGATCATCACGCGAGAACGGCTTACGCTCATCGCGGTTAAAAGGCTTACGCTCACCATCACGCTGAGGGCGACCATCACGGCTGAACGGCTTACGCTCGTCGCGGTTGAACGGTTTACGCTCGCCGTCGCGAGCCGGGCGCTCATCACGGCTAAACGGCTTACGGCCGGCAGATGCACCGCGGTCACCAAACGGCTTACGCTCACCGTCACGGGACGGACGGCTATCCCGCTGCGGACGATCATCACGCGAGAACGGCTTACGCTCGTTGGAGCCGGAGCGCTGGCCGCCGCCAGCCGGCTTCCGGTCTTCCCAGCGCTTGGGCGCATTACGGTCATTGGTGGCGGGGCGGCCCTGGGCGTCCCGGCGCGGAGCGCCGCTTCGGTTCTGGTCCCTGTTGTTCTGCTCTGACATGCTGGCTAGTTCCTCTCGTCGTGAGCCGACCAACGGAATTTACTGCAGTCGCTCGTCACTATGTACCTGTAATGGAGATGTAAAAGTTTAGGGAGGCGCTTAACGCCTCAGAGTAATTCTAGTGCAGCGCACCCTCCGCCACCGATTCCCCGGCCACCGACGCCGGTCCAATCGAGGTGATACTCAGCACCCAAGGGTGCCGGCACGCTGCCCGGAGCCGAAATAAGCCAGGCAAGCCCGGGCCGTTTTCCGGTCCTGGCGGGGCTGGGTTCGCGGGTTAAACAGGTGAGGGCCCCGCAACCATGCGGGGCCCTCAACCATCAAATTTTGTCCGGCGGTGACCTACTCTCCCACATCCTCCCGG
>NZ_JBNHFK010000010.1:0-168777 GCF_059090185.1 Arthrobacter sp. MDT1-49-2 | reverse complement strand
GGAGGAGCTGACCAAAACAGGGCCGGTGGTGTCCGAAGGAGCGCCGGTGACGGTGACGGTGGCAAGTGTCTGGAAGGAAGTGGAATTGTTGCCGAGGATGTCTGAGAGGGGGTAGAGAGTGACTTCCCATTCGCCTGGAGCGGACCCCGGGGGGATGGTTACCGATTTTTCCCAGGTGCCGTCTTTAGCGGTGCCGGAGATTAGGTTCATGCCGCCGAAGCCGACGCTTTGGTCTGTTGTTGTGTGGCTGAGGACTATCGTCGGCTCCCTGACTCCCGTTTCGTCCTTCAACCGCAGGGTGATTTTGGTTGTTGCTGGGCCATTTTTCAGGTTTAGGGTTTTGGGTGTCACGGAGGAGCTGACCAAAACAGGGCCGGTGGTGTCCGATGCTGCAATCGCAGAACTGGATTGAATACTCTGGGTGCACAAGAGTCCGAGTACGAGCAAAGTGATAAATGTATTTCGCCAAACGTGGCTGAATAATGACATGTAGAGGCCCCTAAACTGATTTGTATTGGCTCTCGACGTCACTATTATTTGAGCCTAGGTTAACCTACAGGCTCCGGATGTATTACGCCTAAGTTTTCTTGGACTACATGCAATTCGACTCCGCGTCACTCACGAAATGATAGGAGAATTCGACTACGACAGGAATTTATCCGGGGTCAGCGGCAGATCCCGCACCCGGATCCCTGAGGCGTTGTAGGCGGCATTGGCAATGGCAGCCGCGCTGCCCACAATTCCGATTTCCCCGATGCCCCGGGCGCCCAGAGGGCCCGCATGTTCGTCGCTGTCCTCGATCCACACGGCGTCCATGTCCAGCACGTCCGCATTGGTGGGGACATGGTATTCCGCCAGGTCATGGTTGACGAAGATCCCGAACCGCGGATCCAGGACGCTCTGCTCGTGCAGGGCCATGCCCAAACCCATGGTCATCCCGCCCAGGAACTGGGAGCGGGCGGTCCGCGGGTTGATGATCCGCCCCGCAGAAAACACTCCCAGCATCCGGGCCACCCGGATTTCCCCGGTATCGGCATGGATACGGACCTCGGCGAAATGCGCGCCGAAGGAATACAGGGCCAGGTTCTGCGCTTCCGGATCCTCCGGCGCGTTGGCCTCCGTGGCTGCGCCGGGGGAGGGGTGTTCGCCGTGATCGGCCCGGAAGGCCCGGGCGGCGGCAATGATTGTGCCGCCCCAGCTGGCCGTGCCGGAAGACCCGCCGGCCACGCTGGCTGCCGGGAAACGGGTGTCACCAATGCCGAGCCGGATCCGGTCGACGGGCACCCGGAGGGCATCGGCGGCGATCTGCGTCAGCGCCGTCCAGGCGCCGGTGCCGATGTCCGCCGCACCGATCTGCACCGAGTAGATGCCGTCCTGCTCGTAACTGATCCGGGCGGTGTTGGCGGGCTGGCGCATAAACGGATAAACGGCGCTGGCCGTGCCCAGGCCCACCAGCCACCCGTCCTCCTGCACCGAGCGCGGCCGCGTGACCCGCCGGTCCCAGCCGAACCGCTGCGCGCCCAGATCAAAGCAGTCCATCAGGTGCCGGCTGGACCAGGGCTTGCCGGTCTCCGGATCCGTCTCCGGTTCATTCCGCCGGCGCAGTTCGATCGGGTCCAGTCCGGCAGCAGCCGCGAGTTCGTCCATGGCCACCTCCGGCCCGAACATGCCGGGGCACTCACCCGGAGCCCGCATCCAGGACGGCACCGGAATATCCAGCGGAGCCAGCCGGGTGGTGGTGCTGCGGTTGGGGGAGGCATACATCATCCGGAACGGGGCCGGGGTCTGTTCGGCGAACTCCTTGATGCGGGAGGTGTGTTCCACAATGTCCAGGGACATGGAAGTGAGCCTGCCGTCGTCGGCCGCGCCCAGCCGGATGCGCTGGATCGTGGGTGTGCGGTGACTGGTGAGGCTGTACATCTGCTGGCGGCTGACCGGGAACTTCACTGGCCGTCCGTCGGTGCAGCGGGCAGCGAGGGCCGCCACCACCACGTGCACATGGGGCATGCCTTTGGACCCGAATCCGCCACCCACGTGCGGGGCAATCACCCGCACCTGCCCTTCCTCCAGTCCCAGCACCTGGGCCAGGGTGCCCTTCACGGCGTGCACACCCTGGGTGGAGTCCCACAGGGTCAGCACGGAGCCGTCCCACTGAGCCACGGTGGCGTGTGGTTCCAGCGGATTGTTGTGCTCGGCCGGGGTGGAGTAGGTCTGTTCGATCTTCAGGGCGGCGGTGTCGAAGGCCGCGCCTGCATCGCCCTGGCTGCTGTCCGTCGGGGTGCCGGCGTTCAGCTCCTCCGGGGCGTAGAGGGCGGGATCATCCGTGCGCAGCTGGGCGGCAAAGGGCTCCTCGGAGTAGGTGACCCGGACCGTGTCCGCTGCCTGCCGTGCAATCTCCGGGGTCTCCGCCAGGACCGCTGCCACGATCTGTCCGCGGTAACCGACAGCGTTGTCCTGCAACACGGCCAGTTCCCGGTCCGATCCATCCGCCAGCCGCGGCGTGGTTTCCGCCGTCAGGACGGTCAGCACACCCTCAAGGGCTTCCGCGTCGGCGGTGTCCACGCGTTCCACCGTCCCACGGGCAATGGTGGAGAGCACCGGGTACAGGTGAACCGGGTTGTCCACCGGCTGTTCGTACGCGTACGGAGCCGTTCCGGTGACCTTGAGTTCGCCGTCGAGCCGCTCGAATGCGGTGCCGATGGCCGAAGCAGGCAGCAGGTTGCTCATGAGTCCAGTTCCTCCCAGCCGGCATCCGCGGGTCCGTCCGGGCCCTCGGGGTGATCCGTTCCTTCGGCGCTCGCGTCCGGCGACGGCGACCCGGTGAGGTCCCGCAGTACCGCGGCCAGAGTGTTGCGGACCATCGGGATTTTGAAGCCGTTTTCCCGCAGTGCCTGGGCGTGGAGCAGCTCGGCATCGGCGGCGGCGCGGAAGTTCTCCTCGCTGGCGGGAGCGCCGCGCAGTACCGCTTCGGCCTGCAGCGCCCGCCAGGGTTTGTGCGCCACTCCGCCGAGGGCAATGCGCACGTCCCGGATCACCGGGGGATGGGCGCCGTCGTCCTCCAGGTCCACGGCCGCCGCGACGGAAACCAGTGCAAAGGCGTAGGACGCGCGGTCCCGGACCTTGCGGTAGGCGGACCGGGCCGGCGCCGGGGGGAGTTCGACGGCGGTGATGAGTTCGCCGTGGTCAAGCACGGTGTCCCGGTACGGCTCGCTGCCGGGAAGCCGGTGGAAATCGCTGACCGGGATGGTCCGTTCCCCGTCCGGACCCAGCACCACCACGGAGGCGTCCAGCGCCGCGAGGGCAACTGCCATGTCGGAGGGATGGGTGGCTACGCAGTCCTCCGAGGCGCCGAGGATCGCGTGGTACCGGGTATACCCGTCCAGGGCGGAGCAGCCGGTTCCCGGCTCGCGTTTGTTGCATGGTGTGGTGGGGTTCTGGAAGTAGACGCAGCGGGTGCGCTGGAGCAGGTTGCCGCCTGTGGTGGCGAGGTTGCGGAGCTGCCCGGATGCTCCGGCGAGCAGCGCCTGGGACAGTGCCGGGTAGCGGCGCCGGATGAACGTGTTGGCGGCTAGGTCCGCGTTGCGGACGTTCGTGCCGATCCGCACCCGGCCGTCATCTTCGACCTCGACGGCGTCCAGCGGCAGCCGGCTGATGTCCACGAGCAGGGTCGGTTCAGCCACGCCGAGCTTCATCCGGTCCACCAGATTGGTGCCCCCGGCCAGATAGGCGGCATCCGGGTTGCCGGCAACCAGTGCAACGGCCGATGCGGGGTCCTCGGCCCGCCGGTAATCGAAGGGAATCATGGCCGTTCCTCCGGGTGGGAGGGCATCGATTCCGCGGTGGGCGAGTCCTCGACCGCCGGTTCCCCCGGATCAGCGGCACCGCCGCGCCTCGCTGCCGCTGCCACGGCGGCCTGCCGCACTGCGGACACAATGTTGGCGTAGGCCCCGCAGCGGCAGAGGTTGCCGCTCATGCGCTCGCGGATTTCCGCATCCGTCAGGTCAATTCCACCGTCCGCCTGCAGATCGCCGGTGGCGGCCGACGGGTGCCCGGCGGCGGCTTCCTCAATGATTCCGGCCGCCGAACAGACCTGGCCCGGGGTGCAGTAGCCGCATTGGAAGCCGTCCTGCTCCAGAAAGGCCCGCTGCACCGGGTGCAGTTCCCCGTCCGCCGTGCCGCCCGCCAGCCCCTCCGCCGTGACGATCTCCGCGCCGTCGTGCGCCACCGCCAGCGTGAGGCAGGAATTGGCGCGCCGGCCGTCCAGGAGGACGGTGCAGGCACCGCATTGGCCGTGGTCGCAGCCCTTCTTGGGGCTCGTTACACCCAGCCGGTCCCGCAGGGCGTCCAGGACGGTGGTGCGGGTGTCAACGGTGAGGGTGCGCGGGGCCCCGTCCACCTGCAGGGATATTCGGGCTTCCATGAATCTGGCCACCTCTCCATTGCCGGTTGGTCCTCACAACCTATTGGAGGAAGCATGGAGGAAACAACTAAGCAGGCTGTCAGCCCGCGCTGGAGGGAAGAGGGCGGCATACAAAAAATCCCGATCCGGTGATCCGGATCGGGATTCTTCTACGTGGTTGCGGGGGCAAGATTTGAACTTGCGACCTCTGGGTTATGAGCCCAGCGAGCTACCGAACTGCTCCACCCCGCGGCGTGATTACGACTTTACCGCAGATCTGCCCCACAGTGTAATCCGGTGGCGCCCGTCACAGTTCCGCGGCCCTGTTTCGGTAGGGTGGGCGGATGAACCTGCCAACCGTCGATACCACCGTCACCTATCCTTCCGGCGCCATGGCCGGTACCGGAACGGTGCTTTACACGCAGACGCTTCCGGACGGACGTCTGGCCGTGCTGACCGACAGCACGCCGGTGCATCCGGTGGACGCGGGCTGGCCGGATCAGGGACCGGACCGGGCAACGCTTACCACCCCCGACGGCACCGAAGTGCCCGTCGAAGACTGCGTGGTGGGTGCTACGGACGGCAGCTCGCTCTTCCTGGGCCGGGACATCCCGGTCCGAAAGGGAACGGAGGGCTGGGTTTTCGCCGTGGTGCACATCCTGCCTGCCGGAACCGTCCTGTCCGAGGGGGCCGAGGTGCGGTTCCAGGTGGACGCAGGTTACCGGGCAGCCCTCTCGGCCGGACACACCGCCTGCCACCTGGCATCCCTGGCACTGAACCGGGCGCTGGCTGATGCCTGGAAAAAGGACGTCCAACCGGATGCAGCCGGCAACCCCAACTTCGACGCGCTGGCTATCGAGACGTCCACCATCTCCGAGTTCGGTTCCCGGGACGTCTACCGGCTGGGCAAGTCCCTGCGCCGCAAAGGCTTCCTGCCGGATGCGCTGCTCTCCGAACCGGCTGCGGTTGAAGAGGCCGTGAACCGGACGCTGGCAGGCTGGGTGAATTCCGGGGCTGCTGTCCGCATCGAGCGGGACTCTGAACTGCTGACCGGGATGCGCCGGTGGGTCTGCGACCTGCCGGACGGCGCGGTCAGCATTGCCTGCGGCGGCACCCATGCGGATTCCCTGGCCGGCTTCTCCGCTCTCCGGGTCCGGCTCAGCCTTAAAACCGCAGACGGGGCCGCTGAACTGGTGATGGAGACCGCCGGCACGCCGGCGGGGTAGCTTTCAGAGTGCCTGGTTCTGCTCCTGCACGGTGGCGTTGGCGGACACTTCGAACGTCCGTTCCGCGCCGGGAGTGTTGGCCGGGTCCATCCACATAAACTCCCAAACGTGGCCGTCCGGGTCGGTGGCGGAGCCGCTGTACATGCCGGGCATGCGCTCCTCGGCGGGGGAATAGACCGCTCCGCCGCCCGTTTTACAGGCGGCCAGAAGCCGGTCCACTTCATCCCTGCTTTCACAGCCCAGCGCGTTCAGGACCTCCTTGCCGGAGGATGCCAGATGCGGGGTATCCCCCTCGGGGAGGAACCTCTGGTAAAAGTCCTGCTGCAGGAGCATCACCACAATGCTGTCGGAAATGACCATCGCAGCCGCGTCATCATTGCTGAACTGCGGATCCTTGGTGAAGCCAAGGCCCAGGTAGAACCTTTCGGCCGCTTTCAGGTCCGCAACCGGAAGGTTCGGGAAGATCATGCGTTCCATGGCTGGTCCTTTCAATGACGGATGGTTTTTACGTTCCCACCGCGGCGGGCCGGTGACAACGGGTAGGCGCTGCTCCGTAGAAAGAAAACACGGGGCTGACCGGCCCCAGGTGGTGCCCGCTATGTCCGTTCGTGACGTGGCCCATATTCGCTGTGGCCCGAAAAACTGCTAGCCTCGCTGCTGCGAAGGCGGGCCGGATACGCTCCGGTCATCTACCTGGCATACCTGCAACAACACTGCATCGGGACCAAGGGAGAAGCCAATGAGCACCTCGGATATGGACAGCACCTACCTGGCCCAGGCCATCCGCCTCGCCACTGACAACGTCGCGGCAGACGGCGGACCGTTTGGCGCCGTCGTCGTCACCGCCGAAGGCGCCGCGTTTGAGGGCGTGAACCGCGTGACGGCGAACAATGATCCCACTGCGCACGCCGAAGTGACGGCCATCCGCAACGCCTGCGCCACCCTGGGGACCTTCGACCTCACCGGCGCGGTGCTGTACACCAGCTGCGAACCGTGCCCCATGTGCCTGGCCTCCTCGCTCTGGGCGCGGGTGGACCGGGTGGTGTTCGCCGCCGACCGGCACGACGCCGCCACTGCGGGGTTCGATGACGCCGTCTTCTACGAGTTCTTCGAAACACCGGTGGAAGAGCGGTCCATGCAGGTCACGCAGCTTTCCGTGGAGGGCACCCCGAGCGCCGCGCCGTTTGAGGCCTGGACCTCCGCGGCGAGCCGCATCGACTACTAGGCTTTCCGGCGCCACCGCCTTATAGGGGCAGGGCGGCGCCGATGGTCTTTGAATAGCAGGTGGAACCGGCGGCCAGGATATAGGGGCCGAAATTCGGGACCACCTTGTAGCCGCCGTTCTCGTAAAAGCGGCGCCCGTCCGGCTGCGCGGACCCGGCTTCGGCGGTGAGCACGGCAAAACCCATCTGCCGCGCCCGGGCCTCCAGGGCGGCGAGGATGGCCGTGGCCACTCCGGAGCCCCGGGCATAGGGCAGCACGTACACCCGCTTGATTTCCGCGGTGGAACTATCCAGCCGGAGCAGACCGCCGCAGCCCAGCGGCTGGCCGGTGCTGCGCTCATAGGCGATCAGGAACACGGCGGATTCCTCCGCCTGGGGCGGATGCGGGTCATGGTGCGCCGTCCCGTAGCGCGCATCCAGTTCAGCCTGCTGCGCCTCCCGCAGATCCGCGCCCACGGGATTGCTCCACGGAACTTCGCGGATGATCAGGTGCGGGGTCGAGTACGGACGGAATCCGGAAACTCCCGAAAAATCTCGCAAATCCGACATGCTGCCTCCAGTGGCCCGGGGTGTGCTCCCACGCTACGGGCGGCCGGTTTCGGCGGTGTTTCAGCGGTGTGGCGGTGGCGCAAAAGGAATGTTCCGGACGTGCGAACCGTGCGAGAATAGTGCCGATGTCAACCCTCGATACTCCCCCCGCCAAAAAGCCGCGTACCGCCCGCACGCTTCCGTCCGCCACCGCACCGCAGGTCCGCCCTGCCACGGAGGGGTGGGAGCAGGCCAAGGAACCGGACGGCCGGCCGCTGCTGCAGTTCAAGTCACCGCGGGTGTCCCAGCCGCCGGTCCATCTGGCCGACATGACGCTGGCCGAACGCCAGGAGAAGGTCAAGTCCCTGGGGCTGCCCGCCTTCCGCGCCAAGCAGCTCTCCGTGCATTATTTCCAGCACTACACCACGGATCCCGAGGCCATGAGCGACCTGCCCAAGGAACGCCGTGCAGAGCTGGCCGCAGAGATGTTCCCCACGCTGCTTACCGAGGTCAAGCGCCTGACCACGGATAACGGAGACACCATCAAGTTCCTCTGGCGGCTCTTCGACGGATCCCTCGTGGAGTCCGTGCTGATGCGCTACCCCGGCCGGATCACGCTCTGTGTCTCCAGCCAGTGCGGCTGCGGCATGAACTGCCCCTTCTGCGCCACCGGCCAGGCCGGCCTGACCCGGAACATGTCCGCCGCGGAAATCCTGGACCAGATTGTCCAAGCCAACCGCGTCATCAAGGAAGGCGGCCTGGGCGGCAAGCGGCGCGACGGCGGCCACGACGCCGAGCGCGTCACCAACATCGTTTTTATGGGCATGGGCGAGCCGCTGGCCAACTACAAGCGCGTGATGAACGCCGTGCACCGGATGGCCGCCGAGGTCCCCGAAGGCCTCGGCATGAGCGCCCGCAACATCACCGTCTCCACGGTGGGGCTGGTGCCGGCCATCAAGAAGCTCGCCGAGGAAAACATTCCGGTGACCTTCGCCCTAAGCCTGCACGCACCGGATGATGAGCTGCGCGACGAGCTGATTCCGGTCAACAGCCGCTGGAAGGTGGACGAGGCGCTGGACGCCGCCTACAACTACTACCGGGTCACCGGCCGGCGCGTGTCCATCGAATATGCCCTGATCAAGGACATGAATGACCACGCCTGGCGTGCCGATCTGCTGGCCAAGAAGCTGAACTCCCGCGGCCGCGGCTGGGTGCACGTGAACCCGATCCCGCTGAACCCCACGCCCGGCTCCATCTGGACGTCCCCGGAACCGGAGGTCATCCAGGAATTCATCAACCACCTGATCGACGCCGGTGTGCCCACCACGGTCCGTGACACCCGCGGCAAGGAAATCGACGGCGCCTGCGGCCAGCTCGCCGCCGCGGACTAGTTCCAAACACAGACAACGACGGCGGGAGGCCGGGCTGAATGCCCGCCTCCCGCCGTCGTCGTGCGGCGGTTCTGCCGGCTATTTCAGGTGGTCGACCAGGGCTTCGGCAATGCCGGTGTACTTGGCCGGCGTCAGCGCCTGCAGGCGTGCTTCCGCTTCGGCCGGCAGCCCCAGCCCGGCAATGAATTCCTGCATCCGTGCGGCGTCGACGCGGTGCCCGCGGGTGAGGTCCTTGAGCCGCTCGTAGGGGTTTTCCATCCCGGGGGTGCCGGCGACGGCCTCGGCGCGCATCACCATCTGGATGGCTTCGCCGAGCACTTCCCAGTTGGTGTCCAGATCGGCGGCCAGGACATCGTTGGCCACATCCAGGCGGTCGAGGCCCTTGGCCACGTTGGAGATGGCCAGCAGGGAGTGCCCGAAGGCCACGCCGATGTTGCGCTGGGAAGAGGAATCGGTGAGATCGCGCTGCCACCTGGAAGTCACCAGGGTGGAGGCGAGCGTGTCCAGCAGGCCGTTGGAGATCTCCAGGTTTGCTTCGGCGTTCTCGAACCGGATCGGATTGACCTTGTGCGGCATGGTGGAGGAGCCGGTGGCACCTTCGACGGGGACCTGCGCGAAGTAGCCAATGGAGATGTAGCTCCACACGTCGGTGCAGAAGTTGTGCAGGATCCGGTTGAAGCGGGCCATGTCGGCGTAGAGCTCGGCCTGCCAGTCGTGGGATTCAATCTGCGTGGTGAGCGGGTTCCAGGTCAGGCCCAGCCCCTCCACGAAGCTGCGGGCCACCTGCTGCCAGTCCGCCTGGGGCACTGCCGCGTAATGAGCGGCGTAGGTACCCGTGGCGCCGTTGATCTTGCCCAGGAATTCGGTGTTGCGGATGCGGCGCAGCTGGCGGGAAAGCCGGTGGACGGTGACCGCCAGTTCCTTGCCCAGTGTCGTGGGGGTAGCCGGCTGGCCGTGGGTGCGCGAAAGCATGGGAACGTGGCGGGTCTCCTCCGCCATGGCAGCGATCCTGTCCACGAGATCCTGTGCTGCCGGAAGCCACACGTTCTCCACGGCGCCCTTGATGCCCAGCGCGTAGGAGAGGTTGTTGACGTCTTCAGAGGTGCAGCCGAAGTGGACCAGGGCCTTCAAGTCCCCGATCCCGATGGCGGCCAGCCGGTCCGCGATGTAGTACTCCACGGCCTTCACGTCATGCACCGTGCGCTTCTCAATCTCGCCGAGTTCTGCCACGGAGTTCCCGTCGAAGCTGCTGACGATTTCCCGCAGCTGGTGCTGCTGCTGTTCGCTCAGCGGCTTGGTGCCGGGCAGCACCGAGGTGGAGGTCAGGTGGATCAGCCACTCCACCTCCACGTGGGTCCGGTCCCGGTTCAGGGCGGCTTCGGAGAGGTAGTCCACCAGCGGAGCGGTGGCGCTGCGGTAGCGGCCGTCCAGGGGGCCCAGCGCGATGGCGGGGGTCACGGAGGCGAGGGAGACACGGGGAGCAGATGCGGATTCGGCCATGCGGCAATTCTTTCATGCCGCCGCCCGCCGCAGGGGTGTGTGACTTCCGGGCGGGCCCAGTGTTCCTCCACAGCGGGGCTTCACTGCCGCGGGCGGCACAATCCGTCCACTGATCCCCATCGAAGCCCAACCGTGCGAGGCCCGCCCATGGCTACGTTGACCGGGACAGGGAGCCGCGCCGGAGGGTAGGCAGGCGGGGGCTGGTGGCCCGGCCCCGGTTTGGATGTGGACAGATGAAGTTCCTAGGGAGGAATCCGTGGATCAATTGCTATCCGCTGCACGCGCTGAGCAGATGGAACGGCGCCTTCTGGCGCTGGCTGTGGAAACCGGCGGCATCGAGGCGGAGGTTGCCCTCGCGGCGAATGTCCAGTGGCAGTCCCCGGCCGCCGATGCCTTTCGGCACGGCCTTATCGCAGCGGTAGCGGACCTCCCCGAAGCGGTCCGGCACCTGCACGCCGCGGTAGGGGAAGTGCGGGCAAACCCGCTCCTTTTCACAGCAGAGGGCTGACCCGGTGGGAGCCATAGGCGCGGCTGATAGGGCAGGGGACAGGCCCGTCTACATCGTGGCCGGCGGGTCTGCCGGCCTCCTGGTGCAGTACGAGGACCTGGTCCGGATTGCCGGGAGGATGGACCTGGCCGCAGAGCGTCTTCTCAGCCTGCGGGAACAGGCCACGGAGCTTTGGCGGGATGCCG
Organism: Arthrobacter sp. MDT1-49-2; assembly: GCF_059090185.1. Classification (NCBI taxonomy): domain Bacteria; kingdom Bacillati; phylum Actinomycetota; class Actinomycetes; order Micrococcales; family Micrococcaceae; genus Arthrobacter; species Arthrobacter sp. MDT1-49-2. The sequence continues at coordinate 157,817 of NZ_JBNHFK010000010.1, read as the reverse complement.
CCACCGGAAGCGGCCTCTCGGCGGACCGGATCAGGGTGCACCTGGCTGGGGCAGCTGGGAATCTCGCGCTTTGTGCTGCCGCGCTGGACCGGCTGGTGGACGGTGTTCGGGAAAGTGCACGACAGTACGCCGAGACCGAAGGGCGGATCCAACTGCAGCTGCCGTCCCTCGGCCCCATTCCGTTGGCACCCTGGATCATCCCCGGGCACCGGGCCGGAGGGTTTCCCACCCTGCCGCAGACCGAGTCCGCCCTGGCTTCTCCTGCGGATGAGCGGGCCATGGGAGCGGCCATGTGGTGGGTGCGGAAAATCGGGTTCGGGCAACCGCGCCCGGTGAAGGTCACGGCCCTGCCGGACAAACCCGAGCTGGTGCAGGTGGAGGGAACGGCGCGCTCCATCCTGTCCCGGTCCGAAGTCCTGAAAAGGGAGAACCGGGAGGGAGTGGTGGAGATCCTGCGCATCGACGAGGCCGGGAAGAACATCTTTGTCGTCACCATTCCGGGCACCCAGAGCGGCGCGAACGGTTCCAATCCTTTCGGATTCACCGGAAACGGGGAAGCGCGGCTGGAGGAAAGCCGCTACGTCGCAGCGGGGGTGGCGGAGGCGCTGCGCCAGGCGGAGGCGGAGGCCGGGGACTCGGTCATCCTGTCCGGGTACAGCCAGGGCGGTGACCATGCCACCAACGTTGCGGCGGAATTGGCCCGGGACAGTGAATTTGACGTGGATTTCCTGCTGACCGCCGGCAGCCCCACAGGCGCAACCGACCTGCCGCCGGGCCTGCCCGCGCTGCATCTTGAGCATGTGCAGGACTGGGTGCCGGGCATCGACAGCATCGCGAATCCGGACACCGCGGACCGGGTGACGCTGACCCGCCTTGATCCGGTGACTACGCCCGCCGGTGAGGACGTGGGTCTCGGCCCGGGGCACCGGCTGGACCATTACCAGCAGGCCGCGGCGATGGCTGACGCCAGCGACGACGCCTCCCTGCGGACGGTGCTCGGTTCCCTCGGCGCAGCCATCGGTACGGCAACGGTGGCTACCCGGCACCTGTACCGGTTCAGCCGGGAACCGCTGGCGCAGGTGCCGCCGCTGCGCTCGGCCGGCCCCTCAACACCCGCAGCCGCAGCGGCGCCCCCGCTGCCCGTGCCCGGATTCCCACGCGGGGCGGGAGCGGGGGCAACGGACGGTCGGTTGTTGCTACCGCCGGCTTCGGCTGCGGTTGCCGGTGACACCGTCCAGAACCATGGACACGAGACTGATGATCACCGCAGCAATAATGGCCGTCCAAAAGAATGAAGCGACATCAAATTGAATAGGTGTGTAACTGCTGAGCCAGGCAGTGAGCTCCAGCATCGCCGCATTGATAATGATCCGGAACAGCCCCAGCGTCAGAATAGCCAAGGGCAGTGTCAGGCCCTGGGCAATAGGGCGGACCAGAGCGTTGACAATACCGAAAATCAAACCGATAAACAGATATCCGAGGGCGGTATCCAGGGTCGGGTTGCCGGTCATCGACCCCGTGGAGGTAGTCAGGGCAAGACCCGGCAGGAGCCAGGTGGCCACCCAGAGGGCTATGGCGTTGACGGCAATCCGCAGGACGAATGTGAGCATGCTCCCATGCTGGCAGAAACGCGGCGTTTAGTGTTAACACCATGACCACTCCCGTGAATGACACCAACGCAGCTGAAGTTCCCGCACCCGGCATTTCACCCCGGCCCGTCCTGGATGAAATGCCCCGCTACACGGCGGGCAAGCCCCCGGTGGTTATCGACGGCCTGCAAAGCTACAAACTGTCCTCCAATGAGAACCCCTATCCGCCGCTTCCCTCGGTGTTGAAGGCGATTAACGACTCCGCGAACGTCAACCGGTATCCGGATCCGCTGTCCACCGCCCTGCGCAACGAACTGTCGGCCTTCCTGGACGTGCCGGCCGAGGACATTGTCACCGGCGGCGGAAGCCTGGGGGCCCTAAACCAGCTGCTGGCGACCTACGCCGGGCGGCACCCGCACGGAACCGCAGACGAGGTGATTTATCCCTGGCGGTCCTTCGAGGCATATCCCATCAGTGTTGGCCTGGCCGGAGCAGAAAGCGTGCAGGTCCCGCTCCGTGCCGACGGCACCCATGACCTGGATGCCATGGCAGCTGCGGTGACGGAACGGACCAGGGTCATCCTGCTCTGCACGCCGAACAACCCCACCGGGCCGGCGCTGACCACTGCGCAGGTGGAAGATTTCCTGGCAAAGATCCCCTCCCGCGTCATCGTGGTCATCGACGAAGCCTATGAGGACTTTGTCCGCGATCCCGACGCCGTGAACGGCATCGACATGTACCGCAAGCACCCCAACGTGGTGGTCCTGCGTACCTTCTCCAAGGGAGCGGGCCTGGCCGGTCTCCGGGTCGGCTATTCCGTGTCGCACCCCCCGGTCACCCAGTACTTGCGGGTGGCAGCCGTTCCGTTCGCCGTGTCCACGATCGCCGAACAGGCCGCCGTGGCATCCCTGCGCCATCACGATGAACTTGTGGAGAGAATACAAGGACTGGTGGCCGAACGGATCCGCGTGGTGGAGGGGCTCAAGTCGCTGGGCTGGTCTGTGCCGGACGCGCAGGGGAACTTTGTCTGGCTGGCCCTGGGGGAGAACACCCCCGAGTTTGCGGCGCTGGCGGAGCAACAGGCACTGGCGGTCAGGGCCTTCGGCACCGAAGGTGTGAGGGTCACCATTGGCGAAGCGGAAGCGAACAGTCGTTTCCTGTCAATCTGTGCGACTTATACAAAAGGCCCGCGGGTTTCCTAGCGTGTCTTGGGTAGGGCCGGAGGCCGCGCCGTCGTTAGGCTGTGGGAAGTAACTTCCACATATATGCGAAACGGGGAATGTATTCCCCGTGAGGCATATTTCTAGCGCCGGCGCGGCTTTTGGCCGTCCGGGCGAGGAGTAGGCATGGACGTAGGACACCTGCCGGCCAGTGAGTTCGACTCGGCCGGATTCGAGCAGACCCTCATGGGGTCTCCCGAGGCGAACCCTGTCCCCGACATGGTCCAGTTGCTCACCATCGACGGGGAAGTCCGTGAGGACCCCACCTACAGCAGCTACGTCGCGGACCTGACGGCCGATGAACTGCGGGGCTTTTACCGGGACATGTTCCTGGTCCGCCGGTTCGACGAGGAAGCAACCGCGCTGCAGCGCCAGGGCGAACTGGTGATGTGGGTGCCGATGACCGGCCAGGAAGGCGCCCAGATCGCCTCGGGCCGGGCCCTTATGCCGCAGGACTACGTGTTCCCCACCTACCGTGAGCACGGCGTCGCCTACACCCGCGGACTCGAACTCTCGCATCTGCTGCGGCGCTTCCGCGGCATTTCCCACGGCGGCTGGGACCCCCGGGAAGCGAATTTCCACCTCTACACCCTGGTCCTTGCCGCCCAGGTTCCGCACGCCGTCGGATACGCGATGGGGATGGCCCGGGACCGGCTGGTGAACCCGAAGCTTCCGGAAGCCGCCACGGTGGCCTACTTCGGTGACGGTGCAAGCTCCGAAGGCGATGTGCATGAAGCCATGGTCTTCGCCGCCTCCTACAACGCCCCGGTGGTCTTCTTCTGCCAGAACAACCACTGGGCCATCTCCGTTCCCACCGAGGTCCAGTCGAGGGTTCCGCTGGCCAACCGGGCCCGCGGTTACGGTTTTCCCGGAATCCGGGTGGACGGCAATGATGTGCTGGCTGTGCACGCGGTGACCCGGTGGGCGCTCGAACACGCCCGCTCCGGCGGCGGGCCGGTACTCATCGAGGCCTTCACCTACCGGATGAGCGCGCACACCACGGCGGATGACCCCACCAAATACCGGCTCAGCGCCGATGAGGAAGCCTGGCTGGACCGGGATCCGCTGCTCCGGCTGGAAAAACACCTCCGGAGCCGGGACCTGGTGGACGACGCGTTCTTCGAGGACCTTCGCGAGGAAGGCCGCAACATGGCCGTCCGGCTGCGCGAGAACGTTCAGGCCATGGAAGCGCCCGGGTTTGAGGACGCCTTCACGGATGTCTACGCCGAGGCGCACCCGCTGATCCGCGAGGAGCTTGACGCCCACCGCGCGTACGAGGCCGGCTTTGCCGATTCCGACGCCGATACCACCGCCGCTTCCCGGGAGCACACTGCATGAGCACCACCATGACCATGGCCAAGGCCATTAACGCCGGCCTGCGCGCAGCATTGGAGTCCCATCCGAACTCGCTGCTGATGGGCGAGGATATCGGTTCCCTCGGCGGCGTCTACCGGGTCACCGAAGGGCTGAAGGCGGACTTCGGCGCGGACCGCGTGATGGACACGCCGCTGGCCGAATCGGGCATCATTGGAACCGCCATCGGACTGGCGCTGCGCGGCTACCTGCCCGTCTGCGAAATCCAGTTCGACGGCTTCGTCTTCCCGGGCTTCAACCAGATCACCACGCAGCTGGCCAAGATGCACTCGCGCAGTGAAGGCAACCTCAGCGCCCCGGTGGTCATCAGGATTCCCTACGGCGGCGGCATCGGCTCCATCGAACACCATTCCGAATCGCCCGAGGCCCTGTTCGCCCACACCGCAGGCCTGCGCATCATCACGCCGTCGAACCCGCAGGACGCCTACTGGATGATCCAGCAGGCCGTGGCCTGCCAGGACCCGGTCATTGTCTTCGAACCCAAGCGCCGGTACTGGCTCAAGGGCGACGTCGACACCTCGGCACCCGCGTCGGACCCGTTCTCGGCGCAGATTGTTCGCGAAGGCACCGACGCCACCATCGTGACCTACGGCCCGCTGGTGCCCGTGGCCCTGGCGGCCGCAGCTGCCGCGGCGGAGGACGGCCGGTCGGTGGAGGTGGTGGACCTGCGGTCCATTTCCCCCATCGACTTCGACACCGTGACGGCATCGGTGAAGAAGACGGGCCGGTTGATCGTGACCCACGAGGCTCCGACCTTCGGCGGCATCGGCGGCGAGATCGCCGCACGGGTGGGGGAGCGGGCTTTCCTCTCGCTGGAAGCCCCGGTCCTCCGGGTCGGCGGGTTCCACATGCCCTATCCGGTCGCCAAGGTCGAGGAACACTACCTGCCGGACATTGACCGGCTGCTCGAGGCGCTGGACCGCTCCTTCGCCTACTGAGCGCGGCCGTGCCCCTTGCCCACCGTCCCCATCCCTGAAGATCGAGAAGCCATGACTGAAAAGACATTCAACCTGCCGGACGTGGGCGAAGGCCTGACCGAAGCCGACATAGTCGAGTGGAAGGTCAAGGCAGGCGACACCGTTGCCGTCAACGACGTCATCGTTGAAATTGAAACCGCAAAATCCCTGGTTGAGCTGCCCTCTCCCTATGCCGGCACCGTGGCGTCACTCCTGGTCCGCGAAGGGGAAACCGTCGACGTCGGCACGCCCATCATCAGCGTGGCGGTCGACGGCGGGACGCCCGGAGACGGTCGCGGCGGCACCGACCGTGAGGGTGCCGATCCGGTTCCTGCGGCACGGACGCAGGAACAGGCTCCGGCGGACTCCGCGCCCGAAGCGCCGTCCGCGTCCCTGACCGGCACAGGTCCCAAGCCGGACGCCGTCAAACGCCGCCCGCGGCGTCGATCGGCCGTGCCGGCGACCACTGCCTCCAGGGCACCCGCTGCGCCTGCCGCAGCACCACCGGCCACGCCTGCGGCGGCCCACGCCCCTGCCCCTGAACAGCGGACACAGGCATCCCGGACCCCCGAGGCCACTCCGGCAGCAGCCGCCGCAGCCGCTGTCCAGGACCGGGTGAACCGGCTGATTCAGCGGGTGCTGGCCAAGCCGCCGGTGCGGAAAGCCGCCAAGGATCTGGGCATTAACCTGGCCGATGTTCCCGCCACCGGTGCCGGCGGCGAGGTGACCAAGCAGGACCTGATCAGCTACCAGGCCCAGCGCGAGGCGGAGCGGGAGTCGGCGCCGCTGTTCTGGACTCCCGGGGGAGCGCAGGAGTCCCGGATTGAGCGGATTCCGGTGAAGGGTGTCCGCCGGGCCACCGCCAAGGCGATGGTGGCCAGCGCCTTCAGTGCACCGCACGTGAGCATCTTCGTGGATGTGGATGCCTCCCGCACCATGGAGTTCGTCAAGCGCCTGAAGGCCTCCAAGGATTTCGAGGGCATCAGGGTCTCCCCGCTGCTGATCCTCGCCCGGGCGGTCATCTGGGCTGCTGCCCGCAACCCCTCCGTCAACGCCACCTGGGCGGGCGATGAAATCCTGGTCAAGCACTTCATGAACCTTGGCATCGCCGCGGCAACGCCCCGCGGCCTCATGGTGCCCAATATCAAGGACGCACAGGATCTCTCCCTCAAGGAGCTCGCAGTGGCGCTGAATTCCCTGGCCTCCACCGCCCGCGAGGGCAGGACGCCGCCGGCAGACATGCAGGGCGGAACCCTGACCATCACGAACATCGGGTCGCTGGGCATTGATACCGGCACCCCGATCATCAACCCCGGCGAAGTGGCGATTGTCGCCTTTGGCACCATCAAACAGAAGCCGTGGGTGGTCGATGGGGAAGTGGTTCCCCGCTGGATCACCACCCTGGGCGGATCCTTTGACCACCGGGTGGTCGACGGCGACCTCTCGGCACGGTTCATGGCCGACGTGGCGTCAATCCTGGAGGAACCGGCCCTGCTCCTGGATTAGCGGAATCCCTAGCCTGCGGGGTGCACCTGCGCCTTGTCGACGGCGGCCCTCAGGATCGGGGCCAGCCGGCGTACTCCTTCGTGGATGTCCTCCGCGGAGACGGCGCTGAAGGCCAGCCGCAGCTTGTTCGAGGGCCCTTCCCCGGGCGTGAAGGCCGCTCCGGGGATAAAGACCGTGCCGGCGTCGATCGCCTCGTAAAGTAGGGGATAGGTGTCCACGCCCTCGGGCAGGGTCACCCAGATGAAGAATCCGCCATCGGGGCGGGTCCACGAGACATCCTCCGGCAGGTGTTCCTCCAGGGCGGCAAGCATCGTGGCACAGCGTCCGGCATAGAGCTCCCGGGAGTCCCGGATATGGCCCATCCAGTCATACTCGCGCAGGTACGCGGACACCAGCATCTGGGTCAGCGGGGAGGGGCACAGGACCACCGCCTCGCAGGCCAGGTAGAAGCGCCGGTACAGGTGCCGCGGCACCAGGGCCCAACCCAGCCGGACACCGGGAGCGAAGATCTTGGAGAAGGACCCAAGGTACAGAACATCCTGCGGATTGCCCGCACGCAGGGGGCGCAGCGGCCCGCCGTCAAAGCGCAGCAGCCCGTACGGGTTGTCTTCGAGGATGAGAATGTTGTGCCGGCTGCAGATGTCCACCACTGACTGCCGCCGGGCCTCGGTAAGCGTCACGCCGCTGGGGTTGTTGAAGCTGGGGATGGTGTACAGCAGCTTGATGGTCTTGCCCTCCGCGTGCAGCGCGCGGATCTGCTGCTCCAGGGCCTCGGGCACCAGGCCGTCGGCGTCCATCGGGACGGTGCGCACATCCACTTCATAGGCCTCAAAGGCATTGAGGGCACCGACGTACGTGGGATCCTCGCAAAGAATGACGTCCCCGGGATCGCAGAACACCTTGGCTGCAACGTCCTGGGCTGACTGGGAGCCGGTGGTGATGACGATGTCCGCCGGATCGGCGTCCAAAATTCCTTCAGCGGCCATCACCTCGCAGGCCTGCCGGCGCAATTCCTCCATGCCCTGGCCGCCGCCGTACTGCAGCGCCTCCAAGCCGTGGGTGCTGATGATCTGCTGGGCAGTCCTGCCCAGGTCCTCCAACGGCAGCGACTTCAGGTACGGGCTGCCGCCGGCGAGCGAAATAAGGCCGGGCTGGATGGAGATGTCAAAGACGTCCCGGACCGCCGACTGCTTGATGTGGAAGGCCCGGTTTGAAAAAAGCACCTCGTGCCGGTGGGCGTCGGCGGCACGCTCCAGTGCGGCCATGGTGTCAACCGGCAGTTCTGCGGCAGTGGAGAATTCCTCGCGGGTCATGCGCCCAATGCTAACCCTCTTGGTTGACCGTTAGGCAACAGCTGTTGCCTGCCGATACATGGGTGTCGGAAGAGGCGCAGCTCCGGCCCTGACCCATCGGCTGTGCGGGTCAGATCCAGCCCGCTTTGTGCGCCTTGATCCCCGCCTGGAACCGGCTTTCGGCGCCGAGTTCCTCCAGCATCCACGCGATGTGCCGCCGGCAGGTCCGGACGCTGATGCCGACGCGGCGGGCGATCGCCTCGTCCGAATGGCCGGCTGCCAGGGCGGTGAGAACGGAGCGCTGTGTGCTGGTGAGTTCCTCCCTGCCCGGGCTCTCCGTCAGGAACGGCTCCGCCAGTCCCCAGGCAAACTCAAAGAGCAGGCTGAAGATGCGGATCAGGTTGGGATCCCGCACCACCAGCCCGGCCATGTCGCCGGGATGGAGCTGCCGGGCCACCACAGCCACCTTTTCGTCGAAGATCAGGGTGCGCAGAGGCATGTACGGCAGGGTACGAAACTGTCCGCCCGCTTCCGTGATGGTTTCCACGGCCTTGCGCGTGGGGACATGGTCCCGGGTGCTGGAATGGTAAAGCGTCTGGCGCCGGACGCCGCTGCGCAGCAGGTCCAGATCCTTCTGCACGCTGTCCTCGTGAATGTCGGCATTGGCGCCCTGCCCGGGGCGCGCAATCAGGACGCGGTCCGTGGCGCTGCGCCCGTATTCGATCAGCACGCGCTGGACCTTCTCCTGGTCCTCCACCACTTCCACCGAAGCATCCGCGGCCAGGCGCTTGCGGGCCTCGGCATAGGCGGGCGTCAGCGCGGCCATTTCCCGTCTGCGGGCATTGATTCGCCCGCGCAGCTCCAGCAGTGCCCGCTCATCGGGATCCACTAGTTCCGCCAGTGCCACCTCCGGAGAGACTGCCGTGTAGCTGGGACAGTCGGCCTGCTGCTTGAGCAGCAGGCAGCGCGAGGTCAGCTCGGTGATGGCAGCATCGATGACGCGGCTGGTATACCCCAGGGCTTCCGAGGCCTCTTCAGCCGTCCACCCAGGACGGCTGACGGCAAATCGGTAAACATCCAGAGAAGCATGAGACAGCACGGCGGATCCTTTCAATGCAGCAAGCTGACCTCCCCCATCCACACCCTACCCAGCAGGCGGCGCGTGTGGGCCGCTCGTGACAAAAGTGTTTTGTGTCTACAACACACTAGGAAATGACGGACATGGCCGGTTAATGCCACCTATTTGCCTGGCTGCGTCCGGCTGCAGGAAGGCCGCTATCACGCCGCACTGCCACAGGAATCCGGGAAAAGGCGGCCGGCCCCGGGTCCGGAAGCGGACATGTCCGGAACCGGGCACCGGAGGGTATTTACAGTCCGCGTGATGCCGGGGGAAGCTTTCGGAGTCAATCAAGGCGCCGGCTGGGTTTCAGCCAGAAGAGACACAAGGGGGATAGCCATCATGATGAAGAGCTGGGATTGGTTCTAACCGTCGGCCCCCAGCGGGCTGATCACGGATAACAACAATGCAAGGCCGCTCCAGCGGCGGTAACCAATACCCCGAGGGGAAAGACGCTTATGAGTCAGCTAGCTGCAGTTCGACCAGCCTCACGGACGCAAACCGGCACTCATTGGTGGTCTCTCTCCATCCATACCGGGGGCTTCGATGTAGCGGACGGCATCATTGGAGAGCTGGTTACCCCGCTGGCGGCTCAGGCACAGATTCTGGGGGCGCAGCGCTGGTATTTCACCCGGTGCGCGGACCCGGCACACGCCCACGTGAAGTTGAAAGTGTTGGCCGGCATGGACACCCTGGACCGGCTGCAGTCGCTGTTGGCGGCGCTGCAGAACCAGTCCAGTGGTGTCCTCGGCCATCTTGAAACCACTGTGCAGATTACCGAGCCCGCCACCGATCGGTTGAGCCCCGGAGGCGGAGAGCCGCAGGATCCCCGCGTGGAGGCGGACCTGGCCAAGTACGGCGGCGTGGAGGGTCTTTCCCTCGCCGAAGAGGTCTTTGAGCTTTCCTCGGACTTGGCCAGCTGGGCGACAGCCCGCTTTCCCAAGGTCCAGAACCGCTGGGCCCTGGGCTCGCTGCTTCTTTTCGACGCAGCCAGAAGCATGATGAAGGGTCCGCGGGCGTCAGCCTGGCCGGACCGGCGCCGGCTTTCCTGGGACTACTACTGGGACAGCCACCTGCGCAGCTGCACCGCCGGATTCGGGCCGCGTGCAGCGGGTGTCCGGCAGGCAATGTCGGTCCAGGTGGGTGCGAAAGTCATGCCGACACACAGGTTGATGGCGGCGACGGCGGCGGAATCCGCGGTGGAGAACTGGCGGCGCCGCTGGTTCCGCGGGATCGATACGTACCTGTACCGGGCGGATAAGGCCAGGCTCAGCCGAAGCGCACAGCACCTGACTGTCTATCAGGCACACATGCTCTTGAACCGGCTAGGTTTGAGCCTGCGTGAGGAGGCCGCCATGGGACTTTACGCGCGTACATGGAGCCCGGAGCGCGAATCGGTGCTGCTGGACAAACGCTGATCCGGCGGGACAAGGGAAGGGGGCCCGTACAGTGGCCGATCAAGAAGAAGTAGTTGTTGCGCAGGCCCACGAGTTGGGGTCCGTACTCGGATGTTCCGAAGACCTGCTCGCTGATATGAGGGACAGCGGTGTCCTTGAGCCCTTCGGTGAGGCCTGGAACGTCGGACCGGCCCGCGAATATCTTCGGGATGCTGCCTGGGCCGACCAGGTCTGGTACTAGCGCAACAAACGTGCAGAACAGGAAGGGGACGAACCGCAACCGGTTCGTCCCCTTCCTTTTGCGGTGCCTGAGACTGAGGAACTCCTAGGCCACGGAAACGGAGGCGTCTGCCAGCACGCGGACGGCCTCGTTGAGCTGGGCGACGGTCTCGGCGTCATCCCTGGGGTGCAGTTCCGCGTAACGGGTTACTGAACTGCCGATGGCCAGGCGGACCTCTTCGACCACGCGGGCGCCGGCAATACCGACGGACTTGCGGGCGTCATCCTGTGCCCAGACGCCGCCGTACTGGCCGAATGCGGCGCCAATGACGGCAGTCGGCATCCCGGAAATGGGGCTGGCACCGAAAGGCCGGGAGAGCCAGTCGATCGCGTTCTTGAGGACGGCAGGCATGGTGCCGTTGTATTCGGGGCTGATCAGCAGCAGGCCGTCGGATGCGGCGGCAGCGTTGCGGAGGGCCTGTGCGGGCTCGGGAATGGATCCCTCGACGTCAATGTCCTCGTTGTAGAACGGGATCTCGCCAAGCCGGTCAAAGATCTGGACCTCGACGCCTTCCGGAGCACCCGCCGCAGCGGTTTCGGCTAGCTGGCGGTTAACGGAACCGGCGCGCAGGCTGCCGACGAGGGTCAGGATTGTGGTGCTCAAAGTTTGGAACTCCTGTCTTGCCGCGCCGTCTGGCTGTGGCGCGGACGCGAATAACCTTTCAGCCCCAAAACGCACTGGATCCGCTTTTTATTCCCGAACGTCTTGCGTTCGCCTCCGCAAGGGCGTAATGCAGCCGGCGAATGAGCGCGATGCCGGTCTAGCGGTCCCTCTGCCCGGTGCCGTCCGGCCGTTCAATTCCGAGGGAAGTAATCAGGGAACGGAGGGCCCTGCGCAGCTCTTGGCTGTCCTCGGCGTCAAGGGTGATTTCCGCCTCGGCCAGTCTGGCGCACTCAATGACCTGCCGGCCCGCGTCTGTGATGCCCCAGACGCCGGATTCGTTGCACGCGGCGTATCCCGAAGACTGCAGAGCTGCCAGATCCGAGCGCAGGGAACCGGGTTGCCCGGTTGAGCCGGCCAGCGCGGTTTCGTCCGCCGCGGACAGGGCAAGCCGGGTGAGCAGTGAATGCAGGTTCCGCGTGAGGCCAAACCTTTCAAGAGCACAGTCGGAGGCCACATGGGTTACGTGGGCCGCCGCGGAAAGCAGGCGGGGAAAATATCCGGGCGTCGGCGCAGCGTCCTGCGCAGAGTCATTAGTGTCCGGCACACGCGCAACCGTGTCCGGCTCGTCGTCCGGCTCGTTACTCACAGCGCCCGCACCAGGGGGCGGGGGCCGGTGCAACCGGTCGGAGCGGGAAATGTCCCGGGAAGGAACCTACGGGACGCGTCAACAGGGCAGACGTGGGGAAACAGCACGGATTCCTCGGGGGGTGCAGGAGCAGATAGGCAAAAGCCACGGGCCGCGTCTTGACCACAGGAAATGGTAGAGCGGAACCGCTGTTTCCACCAACTGCGCATCCCGGATGGCAGTGCCTGAAGGCGGACATAGATGGACATCGAATCTTTATGTGGCGCTGGTCTCAGTTAGCGTTATCTGATGCACATCAAGGACCGGATCGAAGAAGCCCGGATGAGTCCCCGGCAGGTGGCCATTATTGCCATCTGCACAGCCCTGTACATGATCGACGGTTTTGACGTCCTGGTCATGGCATTCACTGCCAGCCATGTGGAGGCGGAATGGGGGTTGAACGGCGCGCAGCTGGGCTACCTGCTGAGCGCCGCATTGGTGGGAATGGCCATCGGGTCGATCTTCGTCTCTACCGTTGCCGACATCATCGGCCGTCAGAAAACCCTGCTGATCGGCGTCTGCATTGTCGCCCTGGGCATGCTCGCCTCCTTCTTCGCCCCCAGCTACGCCGTACTGATTGCCCTGCGCTTCATAACCGGCATCGCCATTGGCACCCTGCAGGCAACCATCAACGTCTTTGCCTCCGAATTCTCCAACGCCAAACGCCGCTCCACGGCGCTGGCCATCGTGAGCATCGGCCAGCCGGTCGGCGGCGTCCTTGGCGGGATCGCCACCGGGGTGCTGATCAGCCAGTACGGCTGGCGCTCGGCGTTCCTGTTCGGCGCCGTCGTCACCTTCCTGATGATTCCCCTGGTGATGAAGGTCTTCCCGGAATCCGTGGATTACCTGCTGGTGCGCCGGCCCGCCGGTGCGCTGGAACGGGTTAACCGCAGCCTGCGAGCCATCGGCCAGCCCGTTGTGGAGGAGCTGCCGGAACCGGTGCACCAGGAGCACCGCAAATCCCGTTTCGCCGACGTCCTCACCGGTTACAACGCCCGGCGGACCATCCTGCTCGCGCTGGCCTATTTCATCCTGATGGCCAGTTTCTACTTCGCGAACTCCTGGACACCGAAACTGATCACCGCCAGCGGCTTCTCCGCCCAGGACGGGATCAACGCGGGCATCCTCTTCAGCGTGGGCGCGATTGTGGGTGCGGTGATGCTGGGCCTGTTCGGCGCGCGCTTCCCCATGCGGAAGGTCCTGGCGGTCTTCTTCGTCATCGGGGCGGCTACGTTTGTGGTGTTCGCCAACTCCACGACCGGCTCGCTCGGCTGGGCACTGTTTGCCGCGGCATTCGTCGGCTTCGGAGCCAACGCGCCGATCGCCGGCATGCTGGCCATCAGCCCCACCTACTACACCAGCGAGGTGCGCGGCACGGCACTCGGCCTGGTAATCGGTATGGGCCGGGTGGGCGCCATAGTGTCACCGATCCTGGCCGGTGCCCTGATCGACGGCGGCTGGACCCCCGGCGACCTGTACTTCCTGTTCGTGATTCCCATGGCGCTGGGCGCCGTCGTCATCTCGCTTCTGGGCAAGCCGGTGCTGCGCGGACCAGCCGCCAAGGCGGATGTTCCGGTGCACTAGACGGATCCCGCGCGGCTCTGTTCCCGGGACGGAAACAGAGCCGCGCCGGGGACTTACGAGTTGACCAGCTCAGGCCAGTCCGAAGCCAACTCCAGCCCATGGGCCGCGGAGACGGAGGAATGGGTGACCCGGCCGCCGGCGATGTTCAGGCCGTGGGCCAGCTCGGGATACCGCTCGAAAGCGCCGGTGACCCCGCGGTCGGCCAGGGCGACGGCGTAGGGCAGGGTCACATTGGTCAGGGCGTAGGTGGACGTGTTCGGCACAGCGCCGGGCATGTTTGCCACGCAGTAGAACAGCGATCCGTGTACCCGGAACGTCGGATCCTCATGCGTGGTGGGGTGGCTGTCCTCGAAGCAGCCGCCTTGGTCCACAGCGATATCGACCAGGACACTGCCGGGCTTCATCCGCGCCACCATGGCATTGGTGACCAGCTTCGGGGCCTTGGCCCCGGGGATCAGCACGGAACCGATCACCAGGTCAGCGTCCACCACGGCACGTTCAATCTCGAACGCGTTGGAGGCCACCGTCTTGATTCTCCCTGCGTACTGCGCATCCAGTTCCCGCAACCGGTCAATGTTGATGTCCAGGACGGTGACGTCGGCATGGGTGCCGACGGCGGCTGCGGCGGCGTTGGTGCCGGCCACGCCGGCCCCCAGCACCACCACCTTGGCGGGGCGGACTCCCGGTACTCCGCCCAGCAGCAGCCCCGGGCCGCCGGCGGGGGCCATCAGGGACTGCGCTCCCACCTGGACCGAAAGGCGCCCGGCCACTTCGGACATGGGTGCCAGCAGGGGCAGCGCCCGGCCCCGCTGCACGGTTTCATAGGCGATGGCCGTGACGCCGGATTCCACCAGGGCAGAGGTCAGCTCAGCTTCCGCAGCTAGGTGGAGGTAGGTGAAGAGAATGAGGCCGGGCCGGAAATGGCGGTACTCGGAGGCGATGGGTTCCTTCACCTTGAGGATCATGTCGGACTGGGACCAGACATCGTCGGCTGAGTCCAGGATCCGCGCTCCGGCTGCGGCGTACTCCGCGTCGGAGATGTTTGAACCGGTGCCGGCACCGCTTTGTACCAGCACCTGGTGGCCGTGGGTGAGGAGCTCGTGCACTCCGGAGGCGGTGATTGCTACGCGGAATTCATTGTTCTTGATTTCCTTGGGGATACCGATGATCACAGTATTGCTCCGTCAGTAGGGTCAGCCGGCGGGGTGTCCGCCGACACAGCCCCAGCATAGATCCCCGGCCCCTCTTGCGGGCACATGTATCCGCTGCCGGTTGGCGGATCAGCTGTCCGCTGCGGCCTGCCCGCCGGTTTCCCGTGCCGCTTTGGCGGCACTCTGGGATTCCAGCCAGGCCTGGACGTCTTCCATCCGGATGCGGCGGTGCGAACCGCGGTACTGCACCGGGATGATGCCGGCATCGGTCAGGTTCCGCAGGTAGGTGTGCGAGATACCGGCAGCGGCAGCCGCCTGGGAAGTGGTCAGCAGCGGCACCGGACCGGCGGGAAGCGGAGGGTCCGCCGGGGCGGGTGTGGAAATCTTCACGGCCTCGCCCCGGGCCAGGCGGGAGAGCAGGTCCAGCACCGCGTCCCTGCCGGCATCCGGCAGCCGGAGGGCGGTTCCGTCCACGAAGACAGTGACGTCGCCGGCGGCCAGCGCGCGCTTCAAGGCAAGGGTGTCTTTGTCCGGCAGTGCCGGAATGATCCTGGAACTCTCACTCATGACTTCATCTTGCCAAAGGTTTCCCGCACCGAAGCTCACTGGCGGCGTGTTGACGGTCCGGACGTGGTGGAATAGGTGCGGAAACCGCCGGACCGGCGGCGCAAAAGCACAAAACTCAAGGGAGAGTTCATGGGTAAGGGCACCAGATCCATCCGGGGCGCAGTCCTGGAAACCATGGGCGCCCAGCGCCCCTATGCCGGCTCCCGGCCCGTGGCGGTGCGCGAGCTGGAACTGGATCCGCCGGGTCCGGGGGAGATCCTGGTCCGGATCGAGGCGGCCAGCCTCTGCCACTCGGACCTGTCCGTGGTCAACGGAAGCCGGGTACGGCCGTTACCCATGCTGCTCGGGCATGAGGCGGCGGGCAGGGTGCAGGAACTGGGTGAGGGGGTGGAGGACCTCGCTGTTGGCCAGCGGGTGGTGATGGCCTTCCTGCCGCGCTGCGGCGAGTGCGCCGGCTGCCGGACGGACGGCAAAATGCCCTGCATTCCCGGCAGCGCGGCCAATAACGCCGGCACGCTGCTCGGTGGCGGGATGCGGCTGCATTACCCCGACGGCGGGGAGGTGCGCCACCACCTGGGCGTTTCCGGATTCGCGACCCACGCGGTGGTCAACCGGAAGTCGGTGGTGCCGGTGGAGGACGATATCCCGCCGCAGGTGGCCGCCCTGCTGGGCTGTGCCGTCCTGACCGGCGGCGGAGCCGTGCTGAACCCCGCGCGTCCGGGCCGGGACGACGACGTCGCAATTGTCGGGCTCGGAGGTGTGGGCATGGCGGCCCTCCTCACGGCCCTGTCGCTGGACGTGCGCACCGTCATCGGCATCGACGCGCTGCCGGAAAAACTCCTCCGGGCCAAGGAACTGGGCGCGGACGCGGTGTATACTCCGCAGGAGGCGATTGATGCCGGCATCCGTCCCGCACTGGTGATCGAAGCGGCCGGACATCCCGGGGCCTTCGAAACAGCGGTGCGGATCACCGCGCCCGGTGGCACCACCGTGACCGTGGGCCTTCCCGGCCCTGACCAGACCTCGGAAATCACTCCGCTGACGCTCACGGCCGAGGCGCGGACCATCATTGGCAGTTACCTCGGCTCGGCTGTGCCCGCACGCGACATTCCGGTGTACGCGCAGCTCTGGCGGGAGGGAAGGCTCCCGGTGGAGGAACTGGTTTCTTCCACCATCGCGCTGGAGGACATCAACGCTGCGATGGATACCCTGGCGGACGGCCACGCGATCCGCCAGGTGATTCTTTTTGACTAGCGGTACCGGACCCGTCGCAGGAAGGCAGGCGGCACGGGATGAATGAGCCCGCGGACGCGATGCCGGAACCACAGGGGTGGCGTCCGGACATCCTGGGGGAGGGGTTCGAGCAGCTGACCCTGCCGCTCCCCGGCGGCTCGGTGGCCACACTCGTGCGCTATGTTCCCCCGGACCCTCATCCCCGGGAACCGGTTCCGGCGGCGGATTCCGGGCTTCCGGCCGACGTCCCGGCTGACGTGCTGTATGTGCATGGCTGGTCGGACTACTTTTTCCAGACCGAGCTGGCCCGCTACTGGGCAGGACAGGGGGCCCGCTTCTTCGCGGTGGACCTGCATAATTACGGGCGCAGTCTCCGGCCGGGGCAGGAACCCGGCTTTGCCCGGAGCCTCACGGAGTATGACGCCGATCTGGAGGCGGCGCTGCAGGCCATGGGCCAGGACCGGCCGGGGGCGGCCCCGCTGATCCTGCTCGGGCATTCCACCGGGGGACTGACCCTGGCCACCTGGGTATACCGGCATCCGGGACGGACGGCGGCCCTGATCCTGAACAGTCCCTGGCTGGAATTCCAGGCCACCGAACTGGGCCGGCGCATGATGTCTCCGCTGGTCAGCCTCCAGGCGCAGCGCAGGCCCCGCGCCCTGTTCCCTCCGGTTGATCCGGGGATTTACACCAGGACGGTCTCCGCAGCCTTCGGCGGGGAATGGCACTACAACACGGACTGGCGCCCGGTGCGCGGCTTTCCCGTTACGGTGGCTTTCCTTGACGCCGTCTTTTCCGCCCAGGCCACCGTGGCGGCCGGGCTCCGGTTGGAGGTGCCCGTACTGGTGCTGCTCTCGGATAAGAGTTACCTGCACCCGCGGTGGTCTGAGGCCGCGGAGCGCTCCGACGTCGCCCTGGACGTCAATGTGGTGGCCCACCGGGCGCTGTCGCTGGGCTCTACGGTCAGCATTGTGCGGATCACCAACGCCATGCACGACGTGTTCCTGTCCGCACCGGCTGCCCGGGCGAAGGCCTACGCGGCCATGACCCGCTGGGGCAGCGGCTACCTTCGGGTTCCGCCGCAAAGAGCAGCGGAACCCGAAGCGCCGTGACGCTGAAAACCTCCGGACCGAACCGTGCCGATCCGGCCGGCGGCGTGTCCGGTTAGTCGATCAGCTCGTACGCAGGCAGCGTCAGGAAGTCCGGGTAATCCTCGGAAAGGCTGATCTCGCCGATCATGCGGCTGGCCGGTTCGAAGTACGCCGTGAACATTTCCTCCGAGACCTCGCCGCGCAGGCGTTCGGTTTCCTCGGCGAGGATCCGGCTGACCAGTTCCTCCGTCACCGTCTCGCCGGTGTCCTCGAGCACCACGTTGTTGCGTACCTGCTGCCAGACCTGGGACCGGGAGATTTCCGCCGTCGCCGCGTCTTCCATCAGGTTGCGGATGGCCACTGCGCCGTTGCCGGAGAGCCAGATGGCCACGTAGTTGACGGCCACGTAGAGGTTGGACCGCAGCCCGGCCTCGGTGATGGAGCCGCCGGCGGTGCTGACATCCAGCAGGTCCGTGGCGGTCACGGAGACATCGTCGCGCTGGCGGTCCACCTGATTGGGCTTCTCGCCCAGCACGCCGTCGAAAACGTCCTTGCAGGTGGCGACCAGGTCCGGGTGAGCCACCCACGAGCCGTCGAAACCGTCGCCGGCTTCGCGCGTCTTGTCGGCCTTGACCTTCTCCAGGGCGGCGGCAGTGGTTTCCGGTTCGCGGCGGTTCGGGATGAATGCGGCCATGCCGCCCATGGCAAAGGCCCCGCGGCGGTGGCAGGTTTTCACCAGCAGCTCGGTGTAGGCCCGCATAAACGGTGCCGTCATGGTGACGTCGGCGCGGTCCGGCAGCAGGAAGGACTTTCCTGCATCGCGGAAGACCTTGATCATGCTGAACAGGTAATCCCAGCGGCCGGCGTTCAGGCCCGAGGCGTGGTCACGCAGTTCGTAAAGGATCTCGTCCATCTCGAAGGCTGCCGGGATGGTCTCAATCAGCACCGTGGCGCGGACCGACCCGTGGGGTACGCCCACGTACTCCTCGGCGAAGGTGAAGACGTCGTTCCACAGCCGGGCTTCAAGGTGGCTTTCCATCTTGGGCAGGTAGTAGTACGGGCCCTGGCCGTTCTCGAGCAGCTGCTTGGCGTTGGCGAAGAAGTGCAGGCCAAAGTCCACCAGCGCGCCCACGGCGGGTTCGCCGTCGATCAGCACATGCTTCTCGGGCAGGTGCCAGCCGCGCGGGCGCATCACGACGACGGCCAGCGGGGCATCGTCGCGCAGCTTGTATTCCTTGCCCTCGGGGGAGGTGAAGGAAAGGTCCCCGCGGGCAGCGCGGTAGAGGTTCACCTGGGAGTCCACCACGTTGTGCCAGGTGGGGGTGCAGGCATCCTCAAGGTCTGCGAGCCACACCTTCGCGCCGGAGTTCAGCGCATTGATGGCCATCTTCGCGGGGGAGGCCGGGCCGGTCATCTCCACGCGGCGGTCCTGCAGCGCGGCCGGGGCCTGGGCTACCTTCCAGTCGCCGTTGCGCACATCGGCTGTCTCGGGCAGGAAATCCAGCGTGCCGGAGGCCGCAACCTCGCGGCGGCGGACGGTGCGGGCAGCGAGGCGCTCGTCGCGGGTGCTGCGGAAGCGGCGGTGGAGTTCCTCGATGAATTCCAGTGCCTCGGGGGTCAGGATCTGCTCCGCTCCCTCTGCGGGTGAGGGATCGGTTACTTCAATGGCCATGATGATTCTCCCTGTCGACAATGCGTGTGGGGGCTTTCTTCCGTATCGTGGATATTATTATCTGTGGAGTGGAAATACAAGGGAAAATGCGTTCCGTGACCCATGATGACCCGGCCAGCTACTTCCACTCCGTCATGGCCGCCGCCAAATGTTCCCGCGCCCGCGCCAGTCTGCCTCGGACCGCCTGGGGGCTGATCCTCAAGGCGGCACCAATCTCCGCGTAACTCTGGTCATGGACCTCGCGCAACAGCCAGCAGGCCCGCTGGTCCGTGGGGAGCAGGGACAGGGCACGCCGCAGAGTCTCGAGTTCAGCAGAAACTTCGACGGTGCGGTGCGGGTCCGTGCCGGGAAACGAGGCCAGGAAACGCTGGTCATCAGCATCCGGGTCAAGCATGTCCTGCGGATGGGAACTGCGGCGGCGCAGTACATCGAGGCAGCGGTTGGTGGCGGTGCGGTAGACCCACCCGCCGAACGCATCGTCGCGTTCCAGCGACGGAAGCACGCGCCAGCTCGCCGTGAGCGTGTCCTGCACAACGTCTTCGGCATCACCGCGGTCCCGCAGCATCCGGTAGGCCAGCCGGAACAACCGTTCCCGGTAGAGCGCCACGAGATGCTCGAACGCCGTCAGATCGCCGCCCCGGGCCAGCGCGACGACGGAAACCTCGTCCAGGAACCCGGAGTCCTTCCCCGCCGGGCCGCGGCGGAAATCCCTTCGGTAATGTGCCGCCTGCGGCAGCTCGGATCCTGCCATGGTGTCCCTTGTCTGTCCGGCAGTGACCGGATCTGGTCCGATTTTCCCAGAGGTGCGGGCGCGGCGGAATAAGCGGAGGCCGGAGCGCGGGGAACATGGTCAAACTTCAGCTGCGGCCGTGACGATTTCCCTCCCGCCACGTCATTAATCCTGTAAGGGACGTGCGCGGTGACGCCGCAATGATCGCAGGAGAGATGATTCCCATGGCAGATCCATCGAAACCGGCCGGACCCACCCCGGCACCCAGCAGTCCCCGGGGTGCCCAGAGCGTCCCGGGCCCCTCCGGCTCCGGACCCCAGGTCCGGCCCCCGGCTCCGGACCATCCGCAGGGACAGGAACAGGAATCTACGGGGACGGACGCCCAGCGCAGGTCCGGACCGCTGCAGACTCCGCGGGGGGATACCACCATCGAAGAAACCGTGGTGCAGAAGCTGGCGGGCATGGCCACCCGCGAGGTGCCCGGCGTTTACGCCATGGGTAACGCCGCACGGCGGGCTTTCAGTTCCATGACGGAGCGGATCCCGGGTTCGCAGACCAATGTCAGCAATGGCGTCACGGTGGAAAAGGGGGAGCGGCAGGCAGCGGTGGATGTGAGCATCGTAGTGGAGTACGGCTTCTCCGTGGTGGAGGTGAGCCAGAGCATCCGGCGCAATGTCATCCGGTCCGTGGAAAACGCCACCGGACTGGAGGTGCTCGAGGTCAACGTGAACGTCACGGACGTACACCTGCCGGATGAACAGGACGAGGGCGGCGAGAGCGAAAACAAGCCGTCCACGAACCTGCAGTAACGGCAGTACAACAAGTAGAGGGAGGACTCCATGTCCGCAACGCGGTGGTGTCTGGTAATCGGGTTGGTACTGGGGATCGTGCTGGCCTTCGGCGGTTGGCTGGCGCTCCTCATTACGCTTCTCTTTGGTCTGATCGGGCTGCTGGTAGGTCTGGTGGTGGACGGGAAGGTGGACGTTCAGGGGATGCTCGGCAGAGCGTCAAGCCGATGAGCGTTCCAACGGCGCCGGGACGGCTCCGTCCGGCACGGGACATCAATGATCGAGGCGAAACCGTGCTGTCCCGGCGGGTGCTGGAGAAAACCGCCAGCCAGGTCGCCCGGGATGAAACCTTTGCCGGCGGCAGTTCGGGCGGTTTCCTGGGGATCGGTGCCCGGGCCGATCTGTCCGCCAGACCGGATGCCAGTGTGGAGCTGGCGGGAAACATCGCCAGCCTCAAGGTCACGGTGGGGCTGCCGTATCCGATTGCCCTGCGGCAGGCTACCGAACAGCTGCGGCGCCGAATCACCGACCGGGTCAGCGAACTGACGGGTGTAGAGGTGCGGCAGGTGGACATCACCGTCTCCTGGCTGAAGCCCTCCGGGGCGCAGCAGT
The DNA here is from genome assembly GCF_059090185.1 of Arthrobacter sp. MDT1-49-2. Classification (NCBI taxonomy): domain Bacteria; kingdom Bacillati; phylum Actinomycetota; class Actinomycetes; order Micrococcales; family Micrococcaceae; genus Arthrobacter; species Arthrobacter sp. MDT1-49-2. The sequence goes on along the minus strand of NZ_JBNHFK010000010.1, from coordinate 136,370 downwards.
CACGCCGGAGGCTGCAATGAGCGGGAGAATCCACCCCCCGGTCGCCATGCGGCGCCGGCCCAGCCGGTCCGGCCCTGCCGTCATTACCGCCCTCCTGCTGCTGGCGCTGGGTGTGGCCCTGGTATGGGCGGCGGTGATCCGGCTGGTGGACGGGACGTGGCCGGTTTTCGTCACGGAGCCGCTGAGGTGGCTGGCCGATACCTCCTGGGACAGTCCGCAGGGATGGACTGCCGCGGTGGTGCTGCTGGTCATCGGTGGCATCCTGCTGCTCTGCGGGCTGATACCGGGCGAATACGGCGCCCTTCCGTTGCGGGCCAAAGCGGTGAACATGCCGGGACTGCCGGGGGCGGGGGAATCCGGCGGGGTGCCGTCGGTGCGCGGAGGGGAAACGGTGGTGATGAGCCGGCGTGCCGTGGCGCGACTGGCAGCGTCCACCTGTCACCACATTGACGGGGTTTCCTCCGCCTCCGCGACCACCACCGGCCGAAGGGTCCATCTGGAGGTCACTACCGCACTGCACGGCACCGCGGATCTTCAGCACTGGGTGGTGGACGGGGTGCGGTCCCGTCTTGCGGCAACCGGACTGGATCCGGTGCCGGAAGTCACCGCCTCCATCCGCACCCGGGAATGATTCCGGAACGGCGACGGACGAGCAGAAAGGGCGGCCTCAAATGAGAGAACATGCCGGAGCGGCCAACCGGACCTGGCTGATCATTCTCGGGATACTTTTCCTTGCCGCCGGAGTGCTGGCGGTCCTTATCGCCACCGGAGCGCTCGGCGGCATAGCGGCGGCGTCCGAGCCGATACTGGCGGATGCCGCGGAACTGCTTTCCGGCGAGCCCGCCGCGTGGGCGGTGCTGCTGGCCGGAGTGGTGCTGGGCATTCTTGGGCTCTGGTGGCTCCTGGCCCAGATCCCGCGCAGCCGGAAAGCCGGGACCTTCCGTCTTCAGGAAGACCCGGCGCGCGGGATAACGGTGTGTGATCCCGCCATCCTGGCAGCCGCCGTCAGCAACGAGACGGAACAGCTGCCCGGAGTGGTGTCCTCCAGCGTCCGGCTGCGGGGGACCGCAGATGAACCGGACCTGGCCATGAAGGTGACGGTGAACTCCGACGCGGATGTGCAGGGGGTGATTGCCAGGATCCAGCACGAGGTGGTTCCCCATCTGGTGACGGCCCTGGAGGTGCCGCTCAATACCTTCGGGCTGGAACTGGATGCCAGCGCCAAACCGGGTGCCCGGGCTGACGGGGCAAGGGTCAGCTCGCGGGGCACCGTCGTGTACTAGCGGGGTTCCGCCGCCAGTGCGCGCTCGCGGACCACCTTGTCCTGATGTGCCGCCACGCGCGCCTGGTGCACGGGAGTGCGGCGCAGGACCGCGTAGACCACTCCGAGCAGCACAAACCAGATGGGGGTGACCAGCAGGGCCTGCAGGGTATCCGGTTGGGTGGTGAGCGCCCAGAGGATGAAGGCAAAGAACGCGAACACCACGTACACCATGACGACGCCGCCGGGCAGCTTGAACTTCGAAGCTTCGTGGAGCTGCGGCCGGCGCTTCCGGTAAACCAGGTAGCTGGCCAGGATGATGGACCAGACGAACATGAAGCACAGCGCGGAAATGGTGGTCACCAGCGTGAACGCGGCACTGACCGACTCGCCCGCGTAGAGCAGCACGACGCCGGCGAGCAGGAAGGTGCAGGAGAAGAACAGGGCGTTCTGAGGCACCTTGCGCCGGGACAGGCGGCCGAACGCCTTGGGGGCATCGCCGTCGTGCGCCAGGCCGAAAACCATGCGCGAGGTGGAATATATCCCCGAATTCGCGCTGGACGCCGCGGAAGTAAGCACCACGAAGTTCACTACGGCCGCGGCGGTGCCCAGGCCGGCCAGCGTGAACATTCCTACGAAGGGGCTCTCATTGGCACTGAACTCGTCCCACGGAACGACGGCCATCAGCACCACGAGGGCACCTACGTAGAAGAGCAGGATGCGGATGGGAATGGAGTTCACCGCGCGGGGAAGGTTCTTCTCCGGATCCTTGGTTTCGGCGGCAGCGGTGCCCACCAGCTCAATGCCGACAAAGGCAAACACGGCAATCTGGAACCCGGCGACAAAGCCCATGGGGCCGGTGGGGAAGAAACCGCCGTGCTCCCAGAGGTTGTTGAAGCCTGCGGTGACTCCGTCGCCGTGGGTGAAGCCGGTCAGGACCATGGCCAGGCCCACCACAATCAGGGTAAGAATGGCGATGATCTTGATCAGTGCGAACCAGAACTCGGTCTCGCCGAAGGCCTTGACCGTGGGCAGGTTCAGGGCGAGCAGGAGCAGGATGCAGGCCAGTGCGGGTATCCACAGCGGGGCGTTGCCCCACCAGAACGTCACATAGTGGGCAATGGCAACCACGTCGGCAATGCCGGTGACCACCCAGCAGAACCAGTAGGTCCAGCCGGTGAAGAACCCGGCCCAGGGTCCGAGCAGGTCCGCGGAGAAATCGCTGAAGGACTTGTAGGAAAGATTCGAGAGCAGCAGTTCGCCCATGGCCCGCATAACGAAGAACAGCATGAAGCCGATAATCGCGTAGACGAAGATGACGGACGGGCCTGCGACGGAAATGGTTTTGCCCGAACCCATAAACAGGCCGGTGCCGATGGCACCGCCGATGGCGAGCAGCTGGATGTGGCGGCTGGAGAGTGAGCGGGCAAGATGCGGCTCTTTGGCTGCAGCCTGCTCTGCGGGAACAGCGCTTTTGCTCGGTGGGCGGGTCATTCGCTCTGACATTGCGATCTTTCTATTAGGCACCCGCCGGCAGCTGATCTGCCGTATCGCCTAACGGCCCGCTGGTGGGTAGGCGGCGCCGAGGAAGTTGGCGATGCCGCCGACAACTCAGTTTGGAAGCCAGCCGCAAGCCGCGTCAAATTCGGTCCACGCCGCGGACCGGAGCCGTGGGCTCCGGACGGCTGCGAGCCTGCTTTCGGATCCCCGGACCAGGTCCGGAATTGCCGCGTTTGTGCGCGTGTCACAGGGTTGAGGCGGGGCCGGAGGCGGGTTAGAGTTTGGTTTGTCACATACCCGTGACATCCACAAGTGAACATGCCTTTATCAGCCGTGGCGGGAGAGTTCCGCCGGATGCACATGAGCATCGCGCCGGGCGCCGTAGGAGCAAACCCTCCCCGGGAATCTCTCAGGCCCCTGTACCGCCATGGCGAGGCAACTCTGGAAAGCAGTTCCGGCCCGTCCGGAACTCACCGACGGTGCAAGCGGAAGTACACCCGCGGAATCTCTCAGGTCCAATACAGAGCGGGGAGGAGCCTTCGTTAGTTGGCGTTCCCCCGTCTGCCTTTCCTGGAGCCTCACATGCCTGCAGAACCGTCCTCCTCCACCCTTGCCGCCGCCTTCGCGGACCGGCACATCGGCGCCCGCGGCAATGCCGTGGAGACAATGCTTAAGGCCGTCGGTTACGACTCCCTGGACGGCATGGTGGACATGGCAGTGCCTGCCGCCATCCGCCAGGGCTTCCCGCTGGTCCTGGACCAGGCGAAGTCCGAAGAGGAAACCCTCGCCGAACTGCGCCGCATTGCCGGGAAGAACAAAACGGCCGTCCAGATGATCGGCCAGGGCTACTACTCCACCCACACCCCGCCGGTGATCCAGCGCAATGTGGTGGAGGATCCGGCCTGGTACACCGCCTACACCCCGTACCAGCCCGAAATCTCCCAGGGCCGGCTCGAGGCGCTGCTGAACTTCCAGACCATGGTCCAGGACCTCACCGCCCTGCCCATCGCCAATGCGTCCCTGCTGGATGAAGCCACGGCCGTGGCCGAGGCAGTGCTCCTGATGCGCCGGTCAAACAAGGCCAAAGGCAACGGCGCCATTGTGCTGGACTCCGAAGCCTTCCCGCAGACCATCGCCGTGGTGAAGGGCAGGGCAAAGGCGCTCGGCTTCGAGGTGATCGTCGCGGACCTGGCCAACGGGCTCCCCGAGGGTGAGCTGGCCGGCGTTGTACTGCAGCAGCCGGGTGCTTCCGGCGTGGTGCGCAACCAGGCAGAGCTGATTGCCGAAGCCAAGGAACGCGGCGCGCTGGTCACCGTGGCAGCGGACCTGCTGGCCCTGACCCTGATCACCCCGCCCGGTGAGCAGGGTGCCGACATTGCCGTGGGCTCCGTGCAGCGCTTTGGCGTTCCCCTGTTCTTCGGCGGCCCGCATGCCGCCTACATGGCCGTGCGCAAGGGCCTGGAGCGTTCCCTGCCCGGCCGCCTTGTCGGCGTCTCCAAGGACTCCGCCGGCACTCCCGCCTACCGGCTGGCACTGCAGACCCGCGAGCAGCACATCCGCCGTGAGAAGGCCACTTCCAACATCTGCACCGCACAGGCCCTGCTGGCCATCGTGGCGTCCATGTACGCCGTCTACCACGGCCCCGAAGGCCTGACCGCGATTGCCCGCCGCACCCACAACTCCGCCCGTTCGCTGGCCGCGGCCCTGCAGGCCGCCGGCGTCGAGCTGCTGCATGAGACCTTCTTCGACACCGTGACCGCCCGCGTCCCCGGCAAGGCAGCCGACATTGTGGCCGCCGCCGAAGCCAGGGGCATCAACCTGCGCTTCATCGATGCCGACACCGTGGGCGTTTCCGCCGACGAGACGACGACGCCGGCCGTGATCGCAGATGTCGCCGCCGCCTTCGGTGCCGCCCCGGTTCAGGACGCGGAAGGCTTCGAGCTGCCTGCTGACCTGCTGCGCACCTCGGAGTTCATGACGCACCCCGTCTTTGCCTCCTACCGCTCCGAAACCCAGATGCTGCGCTACCTGCGCCGCCTCTCGGACCGTGACCTGGCCCTGGACCGCACCATGATTCCGCTGGGCTCCTGCACCATGAAGCTCAACGCCACCGCCGAAATGCAGGCCATGACCTGGCCCGAGTTCGCCTCCATTCATCCCTTCGCCCCGGATTCCCAGACTGAAGGCTGGCGGGAACTGATTGCGGACCTGGAGCAGCAGCTGGCAGTCATCACCGGCTACGACACCGTCTCCATCCAGCCCAACGCCGGCTCGCAGGGCGAACTGGCCGGGCTGCTGGCCATCCGCGGCTACCACCACTCCCGCGGCGACGAACAGCGCACCGTGTGCCTCATCCCGGCCTCGGCACACGGCACCAACGCCGCCTCGGCCGTGCTGGCCGGCATGAAGGTGGTGGTGGTTGCCACCGCTGATGACGGTGCCATTGACCACGCGGACCTGCGCGCCAAGATCGATGCGCACCGCGACAACCTCGCCGCAATCATGATCACCTACCCCTCCACCCACGGCGTGTTCGACGACGACGTCCGCGATGTCTGCGACGCCGTGCACGAGGCCGGCGGACAGGTCTACATCGACGGCGCCAACCTCAATGCCCTCGTCGGTCTCGCCCAGCCGGGCGAGTTCGGCGGCGACGTCTCGCACCTGAACCTGCACAAGACCTTCTGCATCCCGCACGGCGGCGGCGGTCCCGGCGTCGGCCCCGTGGCTGCGAAGGCGCACCTGGCACCCTTTATGCCCGGTGACGCGGCCACCTGGACCGACGGCGAGGACATCCCCGTCTCGGCGTCGCGCTTCGGCTCCGCCGGCGTGCTGCCCATCTCCTGGGCCTATGTGAACCTGATGGGCGGCGAGGGCCTGACCAGCGCCACCAAGCACGCCCTGCTCGCGGCGAACTACGTGGCCGCCCGGCTGAACGAGTACTTCCCGGTGCTCTACACCGGCAAGGGCGGACTGGTGGCCCACGAGTGCATCCTGGACCTGCGTGAGCTCACCGCGAAGACCGGCGTCACCGCCGAGGATGTGGCCAAGCGCCTGGTGGACTACGGCTTCCATGCCCCCACGTTGTCCTTCCCGGTGGCCGGCACCCTGATGGTGGAGCCCACCGAGTCCGAAGACCTGGGCGAGATTGACCGGTTCATTGACGCGATGATCGCCATCCGCGCCGAAATTGACCAGGTTGCTGCCGGGGACTTTAGCCTGGAGGGCAGCCCGCTGCGCAACGCCCCGCACACCGCCACCGTGGTGGCCGGCAATGAATGGGACCGTGACTACCCCCGCGAGCAGGCAGCCTTCCCGCTGCGCAGCCTGCGCATGGACAAGTACTTCCCGCCGGTGGGACGCATTGACGGCGCTGCCGGCGACCGGAACCTGATCTGCTCCTGCCCGCCCATCGAAGAGTTTGAGAACTAGGGGTTATTCCAGTGACTGAGAAATACACCGCGCTCTATGAGGCGCACAAACAGCTGGGCGCCTCCTTCACCGACTTCGGTGGCTGGCAGATGCCGCTCAAGTACAGCTCCGAGCTGGCTGAACATAAGGCCGTGCGCAGCGCCGCCGGCCTGTTCGACCTCTCCCACATGGGTGAAGTGGAGGTCTCCGGTCCCGAGGCCGGGGCGTTCCTGGACTACGCCCTGGCGGGCAAGCTTTCCGCCGTGAAGCCGGGCCGCGCCAAGTACTCGCTGATCACCAACGCCGACGGCGGGATCATTGATGATCTGATCAGCTACCGGCTGGCCGAGGACTCCTACCTCGTGGTCCCCAACGCAGGCAACGCGGACACGGTGGCAGCCGAACTGGCTGCCCGCGCCGAGGGTTTCGACGTCACGGTGACCAACGTTTCCGGTGAGACCTCCCTGGTGGCGGTGCAGGGCCCCGCGGCGGAGGCCATTCTCCTGGCTCTGGTTCCTGCAGCGCAGCACGAGGCCGTCACCGGCATGAAGTACTACGCCGCGGACACCGTGGATATCAATGCCGGGGACCGGACGCTGAACCTGCTGGTGGCCCGCACCGGCTACACAGGTGAGGACGGATTCGAGATTTACGTGCCCAATGACGACGCCGCGGTCCTCTGGGATGCGCTGCTCGCCGCCGGTGCGGACTCGGGCCTGATCCCGGCGGGCCTGGCCTGCCGCGACTCGCTGCGGCTGGAAGCCGGCATGCCGCTCTACGGCAACGAGCTCAGCCTGGACACGGACCCCTACGCCGCGGGCCTCGGCCCGGTGGTGGCGCTGTCCAAGGAAGGCAACTTCGTGGGCCGCGACGCCCTGGCCGCCAAGAAGGAAGCGGGCCCGGCACGCAGGCTCGTCGGTCTGAAGGGCTCCGGCCGCCGTTCGGCCCGCTCGCACTACCCGGTCCTCTCCGGGGAAACGGTCATCGGTGAAGTCACCTCCGGTGCTCCCAGCCCCACCCTCGGCTTCCCGATCGCACTGGCCTACGTCGATAAGGACTATGCCGCAGCCGGCACCGAGCTTGCCGTCGACCTTCGTGGCAAACCCGAACCTTTCACCGTCGTCGACCTTCCGTTCTATAAGCGCGAGAAGCGGTAGGAGATACGCGCTGCTGGGGCGGCGAATGCCGCCCCAGCAGCGCCCCGGCCTAAACTTTGAACAACCCAGCAGACCAGCTTCGAGAGGCAAACAGATGAGCAAAGTAAACGCAGGACTCCGTTACTCCGCGGAACACGAATGGGTGGACTCCTCCAGCCCCGTCCGCGTCGGCATTTCCGCCGTCGCCGCCGACGCCCTGGGCGACGTGGTCTACGTTGACCTGCCCGCCGTCGGCGACACGGTCACCGCCGGCGAAACCTGCGGAGAAGTTGAGTCCACGAAGTCCGTTTCGGACCTCTACGCCCCGGTGTCGGGCGAGATCGTGGAGATCAACCAGGAGGCCATCGACAACCCGGCCCTCCTGAACGAGGACCCGTACGGTGCCGGCTGGCTGTTCACCGTCAACGCCACCGCCGAAGGTGAACTGCTCAGCGCCGAGGAGTACGCCGAGAAGAACGGCGGCGAACTGTGAGCGATTACCTCAATTCTTCGCTGGCCGAGGTTGATCCCGAGGTAGCCGAGCAGATCGACAACGAGCGGCGCCGCCAGCAGCAGGGCCTGGAGATGATCGCCTCCGAGAACCACACCGCCGTGGCCATCATGCAGGCGCAGGGTTCGGTGCTGACCAACAAGTACGCCGAGGGATACCCGGGCCGCCGCTACTACGGCGGCTGCGAGTACGTGGACGTTATCGAGCAGCTGGCCATCGACCGTGCCAAGGACCTCTTCGGCGCGAACTTCGCCAACGTCCAGCCGCACTCCGGTGCACAGGCCAACGCCTCCGTGATGCACGCGCTGATCCGCCCGGGCGACACCGTGCTGGGCCTTTCCCTCGCTGACGGCGGCCATCTCACGCACGGCATGAAGATCAACTTCTCCGGCCGGCTTTACAACATCGTTCCCTACGGTGTGGACGAAACCACCCACACCGTGAACATGGACGACGTCGCGCGCCTGGCCCGGGAGCATCAGCCCAAGCTGATCGTGGCCGGCTGGTCCGCCTACGCCCGCCAGTTGGACTTCGCCGAGTTCCGCCGCATCGCTGACGAAGTTGGCGCCTACCTGATGGTGGACATGGCCCACTTCGCCGGCCTGGTGGCCGCCGGACTGCACCCCAGCCCGGTTCCGCACGCCCACGTAGTCACCACCACCACGCACAAGACCCTCGCCGGTCCGCGCGGCGGCATCATCCTCTCCAATGACGCGGACATCGCCAAGAAGATCAACTCGGCGGTGTTCCCGGGCCAGCAGGGCGGACCGCTGGAACACGTCATTGCCGGCAAGGCAACCGCGTTCAAGATTGCCGCGACGCCCGAATTCCGTGAGCGGCAGGAGCGCACGCTGGCCGGTGCGCGGATCCTCGCCGAGCGTCTGCTGGCCGACGACGTCGCCGGGGCAGGGATCTCCGTTGTCTCCGGCGGTACGGACGTGCACCTGGTGCTGGTGGACCTGCGCAATGCCTCCCTCAACGGGCAGGAAGCCGAAGACCGGCTGGCGCAGATCGACATCACCGTGAACCGCAACGCGGTGCCCTTCGACCCGCGTCCGCCGATGGTGACGTCGGGGCTGCGGATCGGCACCCCCGCCCTGGCCACCCGCGGCTTCGGCGAGGCTGCCTTCCGGGAGGTGGCGGACATCATTGCGCAGGCCCTGATTGCCGCTGATGACGCTGATCTGACACCGCTGCGCAACCGCGTCACCGCCCTGGCTGAATCCCACCCGCTGTACACCGATGTCGCGGATCTCTCCGCGGCCCCGGCAGCAGCACACCGTTAGGACACCCGATGGCTGTCGGCGTATTTGACCTGTTTACCGTGGGCATCGGCCCGTCGAGCTCACATACCGTGGGTCCGATGCGTGCCGCCGCCGTGTTCGCGGGTGAACTGGTGGACGCCGGCATCCTGGATTCCGTGGCCGGCCTCCGCGTGGACCTGTACGGGTCTCTCGCGGCGACCGGCCGCGGCCACGGCACCATGACCGCCGTGCTGCTGGGGCTGGAAGGTTTCGCCCCGGAGTTGATCCTGCCGGAACAGGTGGAGGAGCGGCTGGCCGACATCGAGGCCAGCCGGAAACTGCAGCTCTGCAGCGAGGTGCCCGGCGCCGTCGCCCGCCCCCTGGAATACGGGGAAGCGGACATTGTCCTGCACCCGCTGACGGTGCTGCCCCGGCACACCAACGGCATGAAGTTCGCGGCCCTGGCAGACGACGGATCTGTGCTGCACGCCGAAACCTTCTTCTCCGTTGGCGGCGGCTTCATTGTCCGCGAGGGCGAGGAGCGGGCAGCCGCCCTGGAACTGGAAGCGAGCAAATCGGAACTGCCGTATCCGTTCCGCACCGCTGCCGGGCTGCTGCGGCACTGCACCGAAAACGGCCTGAGCATCAGCGAAGTGATGCTGGCCAACGAGAAAGCCTCCCGGACCGAAGAGGACATCCGCGCCGGCCTGCTGCACATCCGCGACGTCATGGAGGAATGCAAAAACTCCGCCATCCGCCGCACTGGTCTGCTTCCCGGCGGGCTGAAGGTCCGCCGTCGGGCACCGGCCTGGCACACACGGCTTCGCGCCGAAGATCCGAACCGGGACCCGAAGTTCTGGCAGGAATGGGTCAACCTGGTGGCACTGGCCGTCAACGAGGAAAACGCGTCTGGCGGCCGGGTGGTCACTGCCCCCACCAACGGTGCGGCGGGCATCATCCCGGCCGTAATGTTCTACGCCACCCACTACGGGCCCGGCATGGACAACGCCACTGCCGAGCAAAAGGACGACGTGGTGGTCCGGTTCCTGCTCGCCGCCGGGGCCGTGGGCGTGCTGTACAAGGAACAGGCGTCCATTTCCGGCGCCGAGGTGGGGTGCCAGGGCGAGGTGGGTTCGGCGTCGTCCATGGCGGCAGCCGGTCTGGCCGAGATCCTCGGCGGCACCCCCGAACAGGTGGAAAACGCCGCAGAAATTGCCATGGAACACAATCTGGGCCTGACCTGTGACCCGATTGGCGGGCTCGTGCAGGTGCCGTGCATTGAACGCAACGCCATCGGTGCGGCCAAGGCTGTGAACGCCGCGAAGATGGCTCTCTGGGGCGACGGCGACCACCGTGTCTCACTGGATGAAGTCATTGTGACCATGCGCGAAACCGGCCGCGACATGAGTTCGAAGTACAAGGAAACCGCCCTCGGCGGACTCGCCGTCAACGTGGTGGAGTGCTGACCGCCGGCGCCCGCCACTTCGTGTGATTTGTCTAACATCCGTGTTTTAAGCAAGGCTATGGTGTCGCTTCGACAGCATGCTTACTGAAACCGGGGGTTCGATTGATGAGTGCAGCAAGTGCAGTTCCTATGGCGCCGACGTCGGAGGAAGTCGGCTGGCTCGGATCTGTTGATGCCGCGGTCAACTCCTTCTTCGAACCGATTACGGCCGTGTTCTCCGGCATTGTCTTTTTCCCGGTGACTATCGGGGACTTCAGCTTTCCCGTGGTGGTCGCCTGGCTGATCGCGGCCGGCATAGTCTTCACCATCTATTTCGGCTTCATCCAGTTCCGCGGCTTGAAGGTCGCGGTGGAAGTAATCCGCGGGAAGTTCTCCTCGAAGGAGGACCCGGGGGAAGTTCCGCATTTCCAGGCACTGACCTCCGCACTGTCCGGCACCGTGGGTTTGGGCAACATTGCCGGCGTCGGGGCGGCGATGGCCCTGGGCGGGCCGGGAGCAACATTCTGGATGATCCTTGCCGGGCTGCTGGGCATGGCATCAAAGTTCGCCGAATGCACCCTGGGCGTGAAATACCGCGAGGTGCACCCCGACGGCTCCATCAGCGGCGGACCGTTCAAATACCTGCCGGTGGCCTTCGCCCGCTTCGGCACCTGGCCGGCGAAAATCCTGACCGGCATCTTTGCCGTGGCTATCCTCATCTTCGGCGTGGCCGGCGGCAACATGTTCCAGGCCAACCAGACGTTTGCGCAGATCCAGAATGTCACGGGCGGTGACGACGGCCTCCTGGGTAGTGCGGGAGCGGCTCTGGTCTTCGGCCTGGTCCTGGCTGTTCTGGTGGCTGTGGTGATTCTGGGCGGCATCAAGTCCATCGGTGCCACCACCTCCAAGCTCGTGCCGGCCATGGCGGCCGTCTACATCCTGGCCTGCCTGTTTGTCATCATCGTGAACTTCGAGAATGTGCCGGCGGCGTTCGGCGCCATCATCGAGGGCGCCTTCCGCCCCGAAGGCTTTGCGGGCGGCGTGATCGGCGTGATGATTGTCGGCTTCCAGCGTGCCTCCTTCTCCAACGAGGCGGGTGTCGGTTCCGCTGCGATTGCGCACTCAGCAGTCAAAACCCGCCGCCCGGTCAGTGAAGGCTTCGTGGCGCTGTTTGAACCGCTGGTGGACACGGTCCTGATCTGCACCATGACCGCCCTGGCCATCATCATGGCCTCCACCCCCAGCCTGCAGGCCGGCATTGATCAGGTCCAGGGCGGCGGTGAGGCTCCCGACGGCGTCATCCTCACCTCGGATGCGTTCGCCACCGTGCTGCCGTGGTTCCCGGTGGTCCTCTCCATTGCCGTAGCCCTGTTTGCCTACTCCACCCTGATCACCTGGTCCTACTACGGACTCAAGTCCTGGGAATACCTCTTCGGCCGAGGCCGTCGCCGGGAAATCACCTACAAGGTCATCTTCCTGACGTTCACCGTTGCCGGCTGCGTGCTGTCCTTTAGCCAGGTCATCACCTTCACCGACGCGGCACTGTTTGTCTGCGCCTTTGTGAACCTGCTCGGTGTCTACCTGCTGCTGCCGGTAATCAAGCGGGAAATGAAGGAGTACCTGGCGGACCGCAAGAGCGGCAAGCTGGAGGTGCTCGGCATTGACGACGAGGACATCGAGGAAGCGGCAGCCACCGCCTAAGCCGTTCGGATCGGGCACCCGGCAGGGGCTTGAGGCATGCGTTTCCGCGGTGATAGAACCGGAAGACCCCTGACAATGACTGACCGGAAGGAAAGCAATCATGGCTGAACGCGGGAACACGCGCCCGGACAGCGCGGAGGTCCGGGATGCCTAAGACAGGCAAGAGCGGCGCACCGATTAAAAACGAACTTCCCTCGACCCTGCAGCGCTCGGACAAAAAGGCGCAGGACACGTTCGCGAAGACCTATGACTCCGCCATGGAGGAGTACGGCGACGCCGAGCGGGCCGCGCGGACGGCCTATGCTGCGCTGAAGCACACCCATGAAAAGGTGGGCGATCACTGGGAGGAAAAGGACGGGAAAGGCCCCTCCGATGCCAGGGCAGCCGAAGGGCGGGGGTCTTCGAAGGACACGGCAGGCGGCGTTGACGCGAATGCCTCCAAGGGCCACCTCTACGAGCTGGCCACAAAGCTGGAGATTTCCGGCCGTTCGAAGATGACCAAGGATGAACTGGTGGACGCCCTGCAGAAGGCCAACGCCCGGGAAACGCGTAAGTCCAAAGGTTGATGCTTTAGCCGCGGCCGCCGAACGGCATCCCCGACGCCGTGATCATCAGGGAACGGACGTTGGCGGACGCGGGCGCAGCAGCCATAAACAGCACTGCGGCAGCGGCTTCCTCCACGGGGAATGACGGCTCCACGGAGGTCGTGCCGTTGGCCTGCAGCGCGCCCTGCCCGCTGCCGATCCCGCTGAGCAGTTCGGTGGCGGCGTTGCCGATGTCGATCTGCCCGCAGGTGATGCCGAAGGGCCGTCCGTCCAGGTCAATGGACTTGGTCAGCCCGGTCACGGCATGCTTGGTGGCTGTGTAGGCCGCGGAAAGCGGGCGGGGAGTGTGGGCGGAAATGGAGCCGTTGTTGATGATCCGGCCGCCCCGCGGCGTCTGAGCCTTCATATGCCGTACCGCCGCGGCGGCGCACAGCATGGTGCCCGTGACATTCACCGCCAGAGTCCGGTTCCAGTCCTCGATGCTCAGCTCGTCAATGCTGCCGGTGGGGCCGAACACCCCGGCGTTATTGAACAGCACATCCACCCGGCCGAAGGTTCCGGCGGCGGCCGCGAACAGCCGCTCGACGTCGTCGGGCACGGTGACGTCGGTGGGCACCACCAGCGAAGCCGGGTGGCCCGCGGCGCTTTCCTGCAGTTCCGCTTCCCGCCGGCCCGCCAGCACCACCCGGTAGCCTGCCGCCAGGAACGCCTGCGCGGTTGCCCGTCCAATGCCGGATCCGGCCCCGGTGACCACAGCGGTGCGGGGTGTGCCGTCAGCGGCTGAAGGGAGGTTGCGCATGTCCTTGTCCATGACTTGATTCTGCCCTGCCGTCGGCAGGCGCGGCACCTCCGGCAGGTTCCGGCGTGCTTTGTCACCGCGCCAATGGCTGCGCACAGGCATGCCCAGGGGGCCGGGGGTCTGGCGGGCAGCCCGCGGCCGCCCTACGATACCAAGCACACGGTCTCGAACCTTTTCTGGCAGGGCAGTACCCAACGGCTGATGGGGATAGATCCATGTCGACAGTGAAATACACCGCGGAACCGGACGGCACCTACGTTGCGCCCCGGGTTGTTCCGGTTTCCAAAGGGCGCATCGTCGTCAACTGGATCACCTCCACTGACCACAAGACCATCGGGTACATGTACCTGATCGCCTCGTTCATCTTCTTCTGCCTCGCGGGCGTGATGGCCCTGCTCATCCGCATGGAGCTCTTCGAACCGGGCATGCAGATCCTGCAGACCAAGGAACAGTACAACCAGCTCTTCACCATGCACGGCACGGCCATGCTGCTGATGTTCGCCACCCCGCTGTTCGCCGGGTTCGCGAACGCCATCATGCCGCTGCAGATCGGTGCCCCCGATGTGGCGTTTCCCCGGTTGAATGCCTTGGCCTTCTGGTTCTTCCTCTTCGGCAGCACCATCGCTCTCGCCGGCTTCATCCTGCCCCAGGGGGCGGCGTCCTTCGGCTGGACGGCTTATGCCCCGCTGTCCAGCACAGCTTTCAGCCCCGGTCTGGGCGGGGACCTGTGGGTCTTTGGCCTGGCACTGTCCGGCTTCGGTACCATCCTCGGCGCGGTCAATTTCGTGACCACGATCATCTGCCTGCGCGCCCCGGGCATGACCATGTGGCGGATGCCGATCTTCACCTGGAACACCCTGGTCACCGCCATCCTGGTCCTGATGGCGTTCCCGCCCCTGGCAGCGGCCCTGTTCGCGCTCGGTGCGGACCGCCGGTTCGGCGCGGATATCTACAATCCGGAACGCGGCGGCTCCATCCTGTGGCAGCACCTGTTCTGGTTCTTCGGCCATCCCGAGGTGTACATCATCGCGCTGCCGTTCTTCGGCATCATCTCCGAAATCCTGCCGGTTTTCAGCCGGAAATCGATCTTCGGCTACAAAGGACTGGTATTTGCCACCATTGCCATCGCTGCCCTGTCCATGACCGTGTGGGCCCACCACATGTACGTCACCGGTGCGGTTATGCTGCCGTTCTTCGCCTTTATGACCATGCTCATTGCGGTACCGACCGGCGTGAAGTTCTTCAACTGGATCGGCACCATGTGGCGGGGCTCCATCACGTTTGAAACCCCGATGCTCTGGAGCATCGGCTTCCTGATCACCTTCCTCTTCGGTGGTTTGACCGGGATTATCCTCTCGGCACCGCCGCTGGACTTCCATGTCTCGGACACCTACTTCGTGGTGGCACACTTCCACTACGTCATCTTCGGCACCGTGGTCTTCGCGATGTTCGCCGGGTTCTACTTCTGGTGGCCCAAGTGGACCGGCAAGATGCTCAACGAACGCCTCGGCAAGATCCACTTCTGGCTCCTGTTCATCGGTTTCCACACCACCTTCCTGATCCAGCACTGGCTGGGCGTGCTCGGCATGCCGCGCCGCTACGCGGACTATCTGGTGGAGGACAACTTCGCCGGGATGAACCAACTGTCCACCATCGGGTCCGGCATTCTTGCCCTGTCCATGATTCCGTTCTTCTGGAACGTGTACATCACCTGGCGCCACGGCAAGAAGGTGGAAGTGGATGACCCGTGGGGCTTCGGCGGCTCGCTCGAGTGGGCCACGTCCTGCCCGCCGCCGCGCCACAACTTCACCTCGCTGCCGCGCATCCGTTCGGAGCGTCCGGCACTGGACCTGCACCATCCGGAACTGATGCCCCGCGCCAATGAGGGCACCAATTCACCTGCGGAAAAGCTGTTTGGCGCCGCGGATATGGGTGGCGAGGAGCCCCGCAACCCGGATCCGCGGCAGTAACCCGGGTGCGGCGCGCCCGCAGCCAAACCGTTGACCCTGCGGGCGGCCCGGGCCTAGTGTCGACTCCATCCTCACTGCGACAGTTCGTGCCGGAAGGTAAGCGGCGCGGGAGAAAGCGGTAGGAAACCACAAGGTGTGGAGACAAAAACAAGGGAGTTTTTGTGAAGACGCATGTAGCTGCCGCATTCCAGCAACCGCTCGATCCCGTAGCCGGGTCCCTGGCCGTTTCGGCCATCCTGGCCGCCCTTCCGCTGCTCATCCTTTTCGTCCTGCTGGGCGTATTCCGGATGAAGGCGTACCAGGCCGCCCTGATCAGCCTGGCCCTGTCCATCATCCTGGCCGTGGTCGGTTGGCAGATGCCGGTGGGGCAGGTCCTCTCGGCAACGGGGCTGGGCGCCTTTTACGCCATCTTCCCGATCCTCTGGATCCTGATCAACGCCCTGTGGATTTACAAACTCACGGTCGCCACCCCGTGGTTCGAAGTCCTGGGCCGCACCATCCGGTCCATCTCGGATGATCTGCGCATCCTCTCCATCCTGATCGCCTTCTGCTTCGGCGCCCTGCTCGAATCCCTCGCCGGATTCGGGGCGCCGGTGGCCATTGCCGCCGCCATGCTGATGGCTGCCGGCATGAAACCGATGAAATCGGCCGTCGTCGCCCTGCTGGCCAACACCGCCCCCGTGGCCTTCGGCGCCATGGCCGCCCCCATCATCGCGCTCAACGGCGTCACGGGCATCCCGCTGCAGGAGCTGTCCTCCATGACCGGCCGGCAGACGCCCTTCATAGCCCTGGTGGTTCCGCTGATCCTCGTGTTCCTGGTGGACGGCAAGCGCGGGCTGCGTCAGACCTGGCCGGTGGCACTGGTGGCCGGGGCGGCCTTCGGGCTGGCACAGTTCGTTGCCTCGAACTTCTTCATCGTGGAGCTGACGGACGTTGTCGCGGCCGTGGTGACCGTGATTGCCGTGCTGCTGATGCTCCGGGTCTGGCAGCCGGCAGAGATTATCGGCATGACCGGCGAGACCAAGGAGGCGGAAAAAGCCGAAGCAGCGGTGGCTGAGTCTGGGGCCGGGACCTCGGAGCAGGCTGGAACGGACACCCTGACCGGATCGGCGCGGGGCGCCGCAACCGGGTCCGGGGGATCAGCCGGCGGTGCCACCGCGTTCGGCGCGGACGGCGGCAGTTCCGGCGATGGCGCGGGTGGCCGGTCGGGCGCCGGAACCGGAACCGCCGGAACCGCCGGAACCGGAACCGGCTCCGGGGGGCAGGGCACCGGCGGCCGTCCCTCCCGGCGTGAGGTCTGGATGGCTATTGCCCCGTACCTGGTGATCATCACCGTCTTCTCCCTCGCCCAGATTCCCGTCATCAAGACCTGGCTGACAAGCATCGGCAGCACCACCTTCCACTGGCCGGGGCTGGACGTGACCGGCGCGAACGGCAAACCGGTAGCGGCCCAGACCCTGCGCTTCGATCACCTTCGGGCGACCGGAACGTTGCTGCTGTTCTCCGGCATCATCACGATGTTCCTGTACCGGATTGCACCGCGCAGCGGTGTCCGCGTCTACGGCGAAACCCTGAAGCAGCTGCGCTGGACCATCCTGACGGTCTGTGCCGTGCTGGCGCTGTCCTTTGTGATGAACCTGTCCGGGCAGACCACCACGCTGGGTGTCGCCCTGGCCTCGGCCGGCGGCTTCTTTGCCCTGCTCTCCCCGCTGCTGGGCTGGATCGGCGTGGCGCTGACCGGCTCCGACACCTCGTCGAACTCCCTCTTCGGTGCCCTGCAGGTGGCCGCAGCCAATGAGACAGGACTCTCGCCCACGCTGATGGCTGCCGCTAATTCATCGGCGGGCGTGATGGGCAAGATGCTGTCGCTGCAAAACCTGGCCATCGCCTCCGCCGCCGTCGGGCTGGAAGGGGCGGAAGGGACGCTGCTGCGCAAACTCATTGGCTGGAGCCTGGGACTGTTGGCGTTTATTACCGTCCTGATCTGGCTGCAGTCCACCTCGATCCTGGGCTGGATGGTGCCCTGAGCATCTCCGCCCGCCCCGTAAGCCCCGATCCCTAAGGAGAGATCCCGTGAGCACGCATTCCCTTGACCCGAAACTGGGTGACGCCCTCGCCGGTTCCGGCAGCACCGTCCTGGCCGGTTTCCCGTCGGTGTCCGTTCTGGAAGAGGACCGGCAGCGGGTCAGCACCGACCGCTCCGGCTTTGTTCCCGAGTCACTGCCCGACGGCGTGGTGGCGGCCCGGTCCGTGGAGGACGTGGTGGACACCCTCCGCCTTGCCAGCCTGCACCGGATCCCCGTGGTTCCGCGCGGAGCAGGCACGGGACTGGCGGCGGCATCGTCCTCCCGGGCCGGTGAACTGGTTCTCGACGTTTCCGGCATGAACCGGATCCTGCGTATCGATCCGGAGGAACAGCTGGCCGTGGTGGAGCCCGGTGTCCTGAATGCGGATCTCAACGCTGCCGCCGCGGAATACGGGCTGTTCTATGCTCCGGATCCGGCCAGCACCGCCATCTGCAGCATCGGCGGGAACATCGCCACAAACGCCGGGGGCATGCGCTGCGCCAAATACGGGGTGACCCGCGAATCCGTGCTGGCGCTGCGGGTGATCCTGGCCGACGGACGGGAGCTGCGCACGGGGCGGGAAACCATCAAGGGGGTTAGCGGCTATGACCTGAACGCCCTGATGATCGGATCGGAGGGAACCCTCGGCGTAGTGGTCGAAGCGACCCTGCGGCTGCGCCCGCAGCCGGTGCATACAGCCACAGTGGCGGCGTTTTTCCCAGACGTCACCGCGGCTGCCCGCGCGGCGTCCGCCGTCGTCGCAGCCCGGATCCAGCCCTCGGTGATGGAGCTGATGGACGGGCCGACCCTGGAAGCCGTGGACATGGCCATGGGGACTGACTACCGCGCGAAGGGTGGAGCGTTCCTCTTGGTGCAGACCGACGGGTACGGGGCCTTCCTGGAACAGGATGTGGTGATGGATGTCGTCTCCCCGCTGGGAAGCTGCGAAAAAGCGGTGGATGACGAGCACGCCGCAGCGCTGATGACCGCCCGCCGCGAAGCTATCCCGTCCCTGGAGAAACTGGGCCGGGTATCCATCGGGGACATCGGTGTGCCGCGCGGCCGGCTGGCCGAAGTGGTCTCCGGGCTGGAGGATATTTCCGCCCGGACCGGAGTGCGGATCTTCACCATTGCGCACGCTTCGGACGGCAACCTGCACCCCATGATCGTGATGGATCCCGAGGACTCGGTCACCACCGGACCGGCCAAGGTTGCGCTGGGGGAGATGTTCCACCTGGCCAAACGGCTGGGCGGCACCCTTACCGGCGAGCACGGGATCGGGCTGCTCAAGCGGGACTGGCTGGAGGAGGAAGTGGGCACGGTTCCCCTGGAGGTTATGAACACCATCCGCACCGCGCTGGATCCGCTGGGCATCCTCAACCCCGGAAAGGGTCTCTGACCGTACCAGGCGGTTCCCCTGGCTTTCTGAGGACTGGTGCCGCCCGCTGGGCGCCTTGCTATGGCGTCCGGCGGCCGGGGCTGCCTACGCTGTGGGGCACCGTCCACGCCCCGTGAGGAGAAGCCATGCACCGTTTGCCGCTGGTCACCGTTGCCGACAAACTCGAAAACGCCGCCTGGCTGGACACCGCCGCCTCGTCGGTGGCCAGGATCGTCAGGACACTGCTGCCCCAGGGCGCCAAAGACGTGCTGCACGGGGTGCCGTTGGGGCACCCGCTGCTGATAGTTATGCCGCTGGGATCCTGGGTGTCCGCCGCGGCGCTGGACCTGCTGCCCGGGACGGAACGCGCGGCGAAAACCCTGGTAGGGCTCGGTGTACTTACCGCAGCACCCACCGCGCTGACCGGAGCCACGGACTTTTCCGAACTGGATACCGAACAACAGCGCACCGGAATCGTCCACCAGGCAGCCAACGCCGCCGCCGTCGTACTCTATGCGGCGTCCTGGCTGGCACGGAGCCGCGGTAGCCACACCCTGGGGAAAGGGCTGGCCTTCGCCGGACTTGCGACGGCGGGTGCAGGCGGATTCCTGGGCGGGCACCTGTCCTACCGGCAGGGAGCCGGCGTCAACCGCAACGAGGACCTCCCCGAGCAGGTGCCGGCGGGATGGCATGCCCTGGGCCCCGTGGATTCCTTCGCCTCCGGGACCCCGCAGCGGGCGAGCCTGGGCGAGGTGGACCTGCTGGTGCTCAGGCGTACGGACGGGGCTGCGGACGGGTCCATTTCCGTCCTCGCGGATACCTGCAGCCATCTGGGCGGGCCGCTGCACGAAGGGGAACTGCGGCAGGACAAAGGCGGACTGTGCATTATCTGCCCGTGGCACGGCAGTACCTTCTCCATGGACTCCGGTGAGGTGGTGCACGGGCCGGCGACCGCCCCGCAGCCGTGTTTCGCCAGCCGGGTCCGGGACGGCGTCCTTGAGGTCAACCTGAACGGCTAGCAGGCCCCAACCGACAGCAAGCGGAAGGAAGCACATGCGCACCACCACGCTGGGTAACCAAGGTCCGGAGGTCGGCGTTATCGGCCTGGGCTGCATGGGAATGAGCTACGCCTATGACATGAACACCGCACGGGATGAGGAAACCTCCGTGTCGGTGATCCGCGGGGCCATTGAACTTGGCGCCACCCTGATCGATACCGCCGATGTGTACGGGCCGTATACCAACGAGGAACTGGTGGGCCGGGCGCTTGGAGACGGCTACCGGGAACGGGCGGTCCTCTCCACCAAAGTGGGGTTGCAGGTCAGCAACGAGGCTCCGGCGGCCGGGACCATGCCCGGGCTGGTCAAAAACGGCAGCCCGGAACACATTCGTGCCTCCATTGATGCCAGCCTGCGGCGGCTGGGCACGGACCACGTGGACCTCTACATCCTGCACCGCGTGGATCCGGACGTACCGCTGGAGGAATCGTGGGAGGCCATGGCGCAGACAGTCCGGGACGGAAAGGCCCGGGCGATCGGCATCTCGGAAGCCGATGTGGGCCAGATCGAGCTGGCACAGTCGGTGCATCCGGTGACGGCAGTGCAGTCCGAACTGTCCCTGTGGACCCGTGACCGTTTGGCCGACGTCGTGCCCTACTGCGAGGAACACGGGCTGGCGTTCCTGCCGTTCTCCCCGCTGGGCCGCGGTTTCCTCACCGGACGGTTCACGTCCTTTGACCAGCTGCCGGCCGATGACATGCGGCGCCGGCTGCCGCGCTTCCAGCAGGAGAACCTGGCGGCAAACCTCGCCATTGTGCAGCGGGTCCGCGAGGTCGCCGAACGGGTCGGGGCCACCCCGGCCCAGGTGGCGCTCGCCTGGGTGGTCGCCCAGGGGCAGCGGGTCATTCCCATTCCCGGAACCAAAACGCCCAAATACCTGCGGGAGAATGTTGCTGCCGGGGATCTGGTGCTCAGCAGTGAGGACCTGGCCCTGCTGGACGGTGCGCCCATGCCGGAAGGCGGACGGTACTAGCCCGGCGGTTCCGGCGGAGCCAGCCGGACCTCTTCCAGATCCAGCTGGAACTGGAGCTCGCGCAGCACGGTGTCATCGATCCGGTGCTCGTTCCGGAGCCGGATGACGGTAGCCCGTTTCTGTCCCAGCAGGGCCAGGCGCAACCGGCGGTACTCCTCCTGATTCGTGACGGCCGGATCCTGTCCGGCATCATCGCGCCCGCGGGAGCGCAGCACGCGCAACTGCTGCTGGTACTCGTGCCGCAGCACAGCGACAACGTCCCGGTTGATGCCGAGGTGTGCGGCCGTCCGCGGCAGGGCGGCCAGCGCCTCTGAGGAGGCCACCGTCTCGGCCAGTTTCCGTTCACTGCGGTACAGGTGTGCATCCGTGGGCAGGCCGGCCCAGCGGGCCACGGCCGGCAGCAGCGGTCCCTGGACCGTCAGGGTCAGGACAATCACACCGGTAGCCACGAAGATAATGAAGCCGCGGTCCGGGAACGCTGCGCCGGATGCCAGGACGGTGGGCGTGGCCAGCACGGCCGCCAAGGAAACGGCACCCCGGAAACCGGCCATGGCACTGACCACATTGGCCCGCGCACCCAGCTCCGGGCGCAGCGCGAGCGGTCCGCGGTAGGTCGCCCGCAGCACCGACGTCATAACGAACAGGAATGCCAGGCGTACCGCCAGCAGCACGGCTGCCACCACTGCCACGGCAACCAGGCCGCGCAGCAGCTCACCGCCACCCGAGATGCCACGGATACTGGCCTGCAGCTCCATGCCCACCAGCACAAAGAGCGCGCCGTTGAGCATGAAGGTGGACAGGGACCAGAAGGATTCAAGGCTGCGCCGGGTCGGGGCCGGAACCAGTCCGGGCCCGGCCTGGCTGATGCCGAGCCCGGCGGTAACCACCGCAAGTACGCCGGACGCGCCAATCAGCTCAGCCAGGACAAATGCGGTAAACGGAGTCAGGATGGACACCACGGAACCCAGAACCGGGTCCCTGACCCGCCGCCGGGCACTGATGCCGGCCCAGACGGTGAGGACACCGGCGGCAATCCCGCCCGCATAGGCCAGCAGGAACATTCCGGAAATCTCGAGCGGGTCCAGTGGCTCCGTGCCCACCGTCAGGGACACGGCCACCCCGTACACCACCAGGGCAGTGCCGTCATTGATCAGCGATTCGGCGCGCAGCAGGGTCACGTTGCGGTGCGGCAGCACCCGGGCCAGCGCCCCCACGGCCGTGGCATCCGTTGGAGCTATGGCGGCACCGAGCACCCAGGCGGGTCCCCACGGCAGTCCCAGTGCATGGGCGACGACGGCGACTGCGGCAGCGGTGGCCGCCACGAGTGCGGTGCTCATCAGCACTATGCCGCGCTGGTAGCGGCGGATGTCCCGCAGCGGCGTCGTCTGGCTTTCCCAATACAGCAGGGCCGGCAGGAACAGGAACAGGACTGCCTCCGGGGGCAGGTGAACCTCCCGCAGGGCCGGGAAAAAGCCCAGCAGAATCCCGGCCACCAGCAGCAGGATGGGCGCCGGCGTCCGCAGCCGGTCCGCCCCCAGGTTGCAGGCGAGCACACACAGACCCAGAATCAGGACCAGTTCGGGACCAAACATGGGCGGTCCTGTCTATTCTGCCGTCAGTACCGGAACGGGGGTCACGGATCCTCCTCGGGGGCGGCCCGTCAGCGGGGCGGCGGCCGTCCTCTTAATGGAACAGGACCGGGTGCCGGTTGGGGAGGGTTTCGCGGTATCCTCGCCCGCCCGGAGTCGTTTGCACCCAGTGCAAACGTGCACGTAGTGTAGAAACGTGTTCACCACGACTAATCCTGACCGCCGCCAGGCGCTCAAGGACCGCCACCGGCAGGCCATTGTGGCTGCCGCGGCGGCGCTGATGCACGAACGGCAGACCACGGACTTCACGGTAGATGAATTGGCTCAGCGGGCCGATGTTTCCCGCCGCACGGTGTTCAATCATTTCGGTTCCGTCCGTGACATCGTCTCCGAGGTGTGCAGCGGCGTCCTCAGCACTGCGGTGGAGAGCCTGACCGCGGTGCCGCAGGCCGGGGACGAGCGTCCGGGCATGTTTGAGGAGATTGCCGAGGCATTCCGCACCGCTGACCTGGTCGCGCCCATGGCCTACCTGACCCGCCTGCTGGGCCCGGGAGTGCTTCCGGCATCCGCGCAGGCGCAGGCCCATCCCATTGCCGTCCGCGCCTTCACCGAGCTGAACGAACGGCTCTCGGCCTCCATGCTCAGCCGCTACCCGGAAGCGGACCGGCTGGGCGTTGACCTTCTCGTGGGCTCCGTGACCAGCGGGATGGGCGTGCTGTACCACCACTGGCACTGTGCCACCGATGCCGCAGACACTCCCGAATCCCGGCAGGTCTGGGCCGAGCTGCTGGACACGCTCCTTGAAAAAGTGCGCAGCGGGCACGCCGCGGACCCTGCATCCCCTGAATCACTCCACCCGTAGTTCCCCATCCATCCCCATAAAAAGGACAGACCCTCACAATGGCTGAATTCCTCTACCGCCTCGGAGCCGCGGCTGCCCGCCGCGCGAAAACCGTGCTGGCGGCATGGATCGGAGTGCTGGTGGCTGCCGGAGCGGCGTTTTTGCTCTTTGGCGGCACGCTTGCCACCGGCTTCTCCATCCCGGATACCCCGACCACTCAGGTCACCAACCACCTGCAGGAGAAACTTCCGGAAGCATCCGGAGGCACAGGTTCCGTGGTGGTCCAGACCGAGGACGGCTCAGCCTTCACGGATGAGCAGAAGCAGGAGATTTCCGCGCTGATCGCCGACGCTTCGGAGATCGACGGCGTGGAAACCGTGGTTGACCCGTTCGCCACCGAAGCGGACCGCGCCGCGCAGGGCCAGCAGCTCCAGGATGGCCAGGCCCAGGTTGATGCCGGACGCCTCCAGATTGAACAGGGACGCGCCCAGCTCGAGGACGGGCAGGCCCAGCTTGACGCCGCCCGGCAGCAGGCCGAAGCGGCCGACGCCCCGGCGGAAATGATGGCACAGCTGGACGCCCAGCAGGCCACCCTGGATGCCAGCCGTGCCGAGCTGGACGCCAAGAGCGCCGAGCTGGAAGCCGGCGCCGTCCAGGCCGAACAGGGCGCTGCCCTGCTGGACATGGCCGCTGAAATCCGCACCGTGTCCGAGGACGGCAGCGCGGCAGTAGTCAACGTTGTCTTCAGCGAGACCCAGATGGAGGTGGAACAGGAAACCAAGGACGCCTTGGTGGCGGCCTTCGAGGATGAACCCATCGACGGCGTCAAGGTGGACTTCTCCGCCGAGGTTTCCGCCGGAGTGCCCAGCATCCTGGGAGTCGGCGAGGTGGTCGGCCTGGCGGTCGCCGCCGTCGTCCTGGTGGTTATGCTGGGCACCTTCATCGGTGCCGGCCTTCCGCTGGTCACCGCCCTGATCGGTGTGGGTATTGGTGCCGCCGGTGCGCTGGCTTTCTCCGGCGTCGTCGAAATGGCTTCCGTTACCCCGATCCTGGGTGTGATGCTCGGACTCGCCGTAGGCATCGACTACGCCCTGTTCATCGTCAACCGGCACCGCCGCCAGCTCAAGGCCGGGTACTCCCTGCAGGAATCCATTGCACTGGCCAACGGCACCTCCGGCAACGCCGTGGTGTTTGCCGGCGCAACGGTCTTCATTGCCCTGCTGGCACTGAACATCACCGGCATTCCCTTCCTGGGCCTGATGGGCACGGTCGGCGCGGCATGCGTGGCCATTGCCGTGCTGGTGGCCACCACGCTGACTCCGGCGCTGCTCAAGCTGGCCGGCATGAAGATCCTCAGCCGCAAGGAGCGGGCCAAGCTGGAGAAGGACCACGGTGCCTCCGCCTCGGCCGGCAAGCCGGAAACTATCCCGGTGAAGCAGATGTCCACGGTACGCGCTGCGCTCACCGTGGTGCTGTCCATCGCTGGCCTGCTGGTCATCGCCATCCCGGCGCTGGATCTGCGCACCAATCTCCCCGACGGCTCCTCGGAGGCCCACGACACCACCCAGTACCGGGCCTACGAGGCTGTCTCGCAGAAGTTCGGCGAGGGCCAGAACGGTTCCCTGCTGGTGGTCGCGGACCTGCCCGGCAACCCGGACGAGGAAGAAATGCTGGTGGCCCAGGGCGAGATTGCCCGCACGCTCTTCGACCAGGAGGATGTTGCGGCCGTAGCCCCGATCGGCAATTCAGAGGACCGCACCGTCACCGCCTTCCAGGTCATCCCGGAAGAGGGCCCCACCAGCGAGTCCACCCAGGAACTGGTGCACACCCTGCGGGATCTCTCCCCGATCAGCACCGAAAACGGTGACGTGGAGCTGGGTGTGGCCGGAACCGCGAGTGGCAACATCGACATCTCGGAGAAGCTCTCCGAAGCGCTGCCGATCTACCTGGGCGTAGTGGTGGGCCTGTCCCTGCTGATCCTGATCCTGGTTTTCCGGTCCATCTTTGTGCCGGTGATCGCGACGCTGGGCTTCATCCTGTCCTACTTCGCGGCCATCGGCGGCGTGGTGGCCATCTACCAGTGGGGCTGGCTCGCCGGCGTCTTCGGTGTGGAGACCCCGGGGCCGGTACTGAACTTCCTGCCGACCATCCTGGTGGGCATCCTGTTCGGCCTGGCCATGGACTACATGCTCTTCCTGGGCTCCGGCATGCGCGAGGCCTTCGTTCACGGTTCCCCGGCCCGCGTGGCCGTGATGCAGGGCTTCCGTGCCGGCCGTTCAGTCGTCACGGCTGCGGCGATCATCATGGTGTCCGTGTTCGGCGGCTTCATCTTCTCGCACAGCACCATGATCCGGCCCATCGGCTTCGCCCTGGCCTTCGGCGTGCTGGTGGATGCCTTCGTGGTCCGGATGCTGCTGATCCCGGCGCTGATGCACCTGGCCGGCGACAAGGCCTGGTGGCTGCCGAAGTGGCTGGATAAGATCCTGCCCGACGTCGACGTCGAGGGCGCGTCCCTGGAACGCCGCCATCCGCACGCGGAGGAACATCCGGCGTCGGACGACGTCGAAACCCCCGTGCGCGGCTAGCGTCCCGCAATATCCACAACGGCAGGTGCCGCTTCCCGCATGGGGAGCGGCACCTGCCGTTTCTGGCTGCCTGACACCCAGGTGACGGCCGGGTCCGCTCACGCGTTTCGGCAACCGGCCGGGGTACCGGGGCTAGCCGCAGGCGCCAAAGCGTCCTAGGCTTCCGGCCATGGCTATTGCGCGCAACCCCACCACTGTCCTCGACTGCCCCGACGCAGTTGCCCTGGCCACCTTTTACGGCGCTCTCCTCGACTGGAAGGTGAACCTGCACGAGGATGACCCGTACGACGACTGGACCGATATCGAGGATGTCACCGGCCAGCGCTACTGCTTCCAGCAGGTGGAGAACTACACCCCGCCGGTCTGGCCGGAGCAGGACGTCCCGCAGCAGATGCACATCGACGTGGATGTTGATGACCTGGACGAGGGCGAAGCAGCCGTGCTGCTGCTCGGTGCAACCAAGCACGCATATCAGCCGGGGGAAAGCTTCCGGGTCTTTCTGGATCCGGCCGGACACCCGTTCTGCCTCTGCCAGGCCTAGCGGCGGAATTTTGCTCCACTTCCAGCTTTTTCGGCCGGTTTGAGCCTTTTCGGCCGGTTGAAACCGGCCGAAAAAGCGCAAACCGGCCGCAGATTCTTCAGAGGCTAGCGAACGCTGCTGAGGTTGCAGCTCTCATCGAGCCGGTCCAGGGCCTTCCTGTCCTCATCGGTAGGCTCACCGCCTTCAGGACCGGCGGAGATAACCCTCCCGGCGGTCTTGATGTCTTCCGTGAGGGTGTCCGAGCTTTTCCGTGCAAGGTCGTTGAACTGCTTGCCGATGTCCGCCAGGACATCATCCGCAGGCTCGCTGTTCGGGAAGTCGGCCACGATGGCACGAAGCTCCATGCAGGTGTCCTCCGTGCTCAGATCCGATGCGCAGGAGCTCAGTCCGAAAGCGGCGAACACGGCCAGCGCAGCGGTTGCAATGGTTTTTCTCATTAGTTCCCCATGGATGGCTGGCGGGAGTTCGGCAGGCACCAGTGTACGGGGGAGGAGGCTTCACACCGGCTAATGCAGGGGCTGCGGTGTCCCGCCCGCCGGTGCGGCCTCCTCCAGCCTCGCGCTGTGCGCGGCCAGCCGGGCATATGCCCCGCCGGAGGACCGCAGCTCGGCCGGAGTGCCGCGCTCCACGATACGGCCGGCGTCGAGCACTGCCACCTGGTCCGCATTCTCCACGGTGGAGAGCCGGTGCGCGATGGTCAGTGTGGTCCGTCCGGCGGCCAGCCGCTCCAGCGCCGCCTGCACCTGCGCCTCGGTGGTGTTGTCCAACGCCGAAGTGGCCTCATCCAGCACCAGCACCGGCGGGTTGCGCAGGATGGTGCGGGCAATGGCCAGGCGCTGCTGCTCGCCGCCGGAAAAGCGGTGGCCCCGCGCGCCCACCATGGTGTCCAGGCCCTCGGGCAGGGCGCCCACGGTGTCCGCCATGCGGGCGGCGGCAAGGGCAGACCAGAGCTGGTCATCGGTGGCCTCGGGATCGGCCAGCAGCAGGTTTTCGCGCACCGAGGCGTGGATCAGGTAAGTCTCCTGGGAGACGACTCCGACAATCCGGGCCAGGTCTTCGGCCGCAATCTCGCGAACGTCCACGCCGTCAATGAGCACCGTTCCGGCGGTGGCGTCATTGAGCCGGGGCAGCAGTGAAGCGAGCGTGCTCTTGCCTGAGCCCGTGGCGCCGACGACGGCGGTGGTGGTCCCGGCGGGAAGCGCGAGGTTGATGCCGTGCAGGACCTCCGTGCCGTCGTCGTACGCGAAGCGCACTCCCTCGAACCGGACATCGCCGCGCACGGTGGCCGGGTCCAGCCGGACCGGGTTTGTTGCGGGCTGGATCTGCGGGACCAGGTCCAGATATTCGAAAATCCGGCTGAAGAACGCCAGCGCGGTCACCCACTGCACACCGATGTTCAGCAGGCCCATCACCGGGCGGAAGATGGCACCCTGCAGCCCGGTGAAGGCCACCAGCGTGCCGATGGTCATGCCGCCGCCGGTGGCAGGAAAGCCTGCAGCCAGGTAGATGACTGCGGGAATGGCGGCGAAGACAATCTGCATGGTCGCCATCCGCCAGCGGCCGGCCAGCTGGCTGCGCATCTCCAGGCCCACCAGCTTCTCCGAACGGTCACGGAACCGGGCGGCGTCGCGCGGACCGGTGCCCAGGGTCTTGGCCAGCCGGACGCCGGAGACGGACAGGCCCTCCTCGACCTGCGTGTGCAGGGCGGCAAGTTCGCGCTGGCGTTCATCGGTGACCTCACGCCGGATCTTCGCGACCCGTCGGGAGAGCCAGATGGCCGGCGGCAGCACCACCAGCGAGATCAGGCTCAGCCCGGGGGAGAGGGCCACCATTGCGACGGCGGTGGCAATCGCCGTCGTGAGATTTGAGGCAACGCCGGTGGCGGTGGTGGTGACCACTGACTGCATGCCGGAGATGTCGTGGGTGAGCCGGGACTGCACCTCCCCGCCGCGGGTGCGGGTGAAAAATCCCAGCGATTGCGCCTGCAGGTGGGTGAAGAGGTTCACGCGCAGGGTGTGCATCACGCGCTGGCCCATACCGGTGGCCAGCCAGGTCTGCACCACGCCAATCGCGGCGGTGACCGCGGCGACCAGCACCATGGAGGCGGTCAGGATCGCGAGCAGCCGGATGTCCTGCTGCGGCAGGGCCTTGTCGATCACCCCGCGGACCAGGAACGGCTGGGCCAGGTTGACCACTGAGGATGCGGTGATCAGCAGGACGACGACGGCGATGGTCCCCTTGTGCGGGGCGAAGAGCGCGGCGATGCGGCGCAGGGAGACGGGATGCTGGGTGAGCTGCTTCTCATCGACGGGGTTGAGTTTCGCGGGGCCGGGCCCGCCTCCGGGTCCGCCGCCTGCTCCGCGCTCGCCGCGGGGACCGCCTGATCCGCTGCCTGTGCGGCCGGTGTCGATGCCGGGTATAGCCATGAATCCTCCTGACGCTGCCGGGAACATATGCCAGCAGCTATTGCAGAGGTTACCTCACTATGTGGTTACCGCGAAATGGGTAGACTGGGGCCATGACTGAATCCCCTGCCGATCCGGCCGCCCTGGGCGAACTGATGCATGCCGCGTTCCGCGGGCTGCGGAAGCGCTGGATGCACCAGTTGGCACCCTTTGAGCTGACGCCGCACCAGTTCCGGGCGCTGAATGTTGTGGGCCGGGCAGCGGATGCGGATGTCTCCGGTGGCGGGGAGCCGGGGCTGCGATTGAAGGAGCTCGCGGAGCAGCTGCATATTGCCCCGCGCTCGGCCACGGAGGTGGTGGACCAGCTCACCGCCAAGGGGCTGGTGGCACGCAGTGCCCATCCCACGGACCGGCGCGCCACCCTGCTCTCGCTGACGGAGGAGGGTGCGCGGCTGCGGGAGCAGGTGCAGGCGGACCGCAGGCGTGAGACTGACGAGTTCTTTTCGGTGCTGGAACCGGGGGATCGAGCAGAGCTCGCCCGAATCCTGGGGGAGCTGACCGGCCGTGGCATGGATGTGGTCCGGTAGGCCGTCCTAAAGCCTCACTGCAGACGGCCGGGTGCGTCATGAATGGCATTTCGCACTACCGGCAATGTGTGTTCTTAGTCATATCTTGAGCGGAAATTGAGCTATATTTTGGCACCCCATGAAAAAATAAGCACACTGTGGGATGTAGAGACCCCGCAGAATTGCGTGCCGTTGATCACAATTGCACGGTGTGGAGAAGGCTCTGTCTGAGAAACGGGGCCTTCTCCGCTAAAATTCGGAGCATTTTTTCCGGCCGGCTCAGGCAAAATCGCCCGAGCCCTCACGGTTCCTGCTTTTTCATCGATTTCTTTATAAACTCAGCGCCCTGTTACATTGCGAGCGGGGATTTCAATGTGTTTCTCAGACGCATCTCCGGCGCCGGCCATCTCACCGGCGACCAATTAATCGATACAAAAGGTCTCTACATCCATGCGCAAAAGTAACCTGTATGTTGCTTGCCCTCGGCCCGATTGCCCGCGTGCCCGGCCGTACCTGCACCCTTTGGCAGGCGCCCTCAGGCGCCGCTAACCGGTATGCGGCGCGCCTAAGCGTGGCGGACCAGGGCAGCGGGCCGCGGATCACTGAGTTCCCGCCAAGCGGGTCCATATCCCTCCCCAGTTGGCCGCGTTCGGCCGTCTTTCCGCGCCTCGCCGCCGCAGCTCCGGCTTTCCCGCCTCCGCGTGGCCACGCCGGATGTTTCTGCAGCATCCATTCGCCCGCCCGGGTAAATATGCCAGCATCCCGGGCGGCAGTAACAATTCACCGCCGTAAAACTATGTGCCGTACGGCACAAAGCGGCAACTAAAGAACATTTATCATTTTGGGGGGGTAGACGAATAATGAACGCGCAGAATGTAATCGATCGCAATAATGTGCAGGTGTTGGGCCGCCCTGAGGGGCCGCCCCTCGTGCTGGTGCAGGGCTTCGGCTGCGACCAGGTGATCTGGGACCGGATGCTTCCGGCCTTTACGGACAAGTACAAAGTCATTCTCTTTGACCATGCAGGCACCGGTGGCGCAGATCCGGCAGCTTATGACCGGGCTAAGTACTCAACGCTGGACGGATACGTCAATGATCTGCAGGAGGTGATGGATGTCCTTGATCTTCAGGACGCCACTGTCCTCGGACACAGCATCGCCGGGGCGATGGCTCTGACCCTGGCGCGTAGTAATCCGCGGATCGGCAGGCTCATCCTGCTGTGCACCTCGGCCCGTTACTTGAATGACGGTTCGTATACCGGCGGTCTTGAACCGCAGGATGTGGAGAGCGTCCTGGCGGCTGCGGAGTTGAATTACCCTTTGTGGGCCGCGTCTGCAGCTCCGGAGCTTACCGGCACACCCTCTGGATCCCCGGTGAGTGCGGAGCTGACGGAACGGCTCTGCCGGTTGAACCCGGAGTATGTCCGCGACTTCCTCCACATGTCCTTCCATACCGATATAAGGCACCTGCTGCCGCAGGTTATGACGCCCGCCCTGATCCTGCAGACCGCGGCTGATCCGCTGGTTCCGTCGGCAGCGTCGGATTACCTGCATACGCATTTGCCCGCCAGTACCTTCAAGCTTTTGGACACTTACGGAAGCATGCCCCATCTTGGGTCCCCCGCAATAACAGCGGCGGCGGTCCTGACCTACCTGAGCCAGGTTTCCCGTGGCTAAACCACTGCGCAGGGCGGTCATCCTGCGGAAGAACACCGAACCCGCGGGCGCCGACGTGGCGGGTATGGATTACGAGGCGAATTTCCATGAGGCGCCGTCCGGTCATCTGATCCTGTCAGCAGACGGGACCATCCTTGACGTTAACCGGACACTGGCGGGATGGACGGGGCGCCGGCGGGAGAAGCTTCTCGGCATTAACGTCATGGAACTGATGCCGGTAGCGGACCGGGTCGTGTTCTCCTCCCATGTGGTGCCCCAGCTCGCGGTGGCGGAAAGCATCAGTGAGGTGGCAGCAGACTTCCTCGGCAAGGGCGGGGAGCCGCTGCCTGTCCTTCTCTCCGGGGTGCGCTGCCGCCGTAAGGGTGACGGTGTCCTGATGGATCGCATCACCGTGGTCAAGGCAGCCGAGCGGAGGCAGCACGAACAGGAATTGCTGGCGGCCCTGCGCAAGGCTGAAGCCGCGGAAGCTGCACGGGCAGTGGTGGAAGCCGAACTGCGGGAAAAGTGCCGGGCCCTGGAGGAAAAAGACCGGCTGCTGCAGGAGGACCTGGCTGCGGTCACTACGGAGCGGGCGCTGCTTGACACCGTGATCAACGCTGCCGATGTAGGGCTGTTGGTTGTCGACATCCAGGGGAAGACCGTTCTGACCAACGAGCATCTCAGGTCCACCTGGCAGGATGTCATGGGCGACGCACCCATGGATGGGGAACGGCCGCGGATGTTCTCTGCCGACCGGGTTACGCCGGTGCCGGACGAAGAAAGCCCGGTGCGGTGGGCTGCGGAGGGCAAGACCTTTTCGGACCGGTTGCTGTGGTTCGGCAGCGGTGATGAGCAGATGGCTGTGAGTGTTTCGGCCCGGCCCATCAAGGCCAACGGTGCACTCGCCGGCTCGGTCATTGTCTTCCATGACGTCACCCGGTTGGCCAGCGCCCTCTCGGCACAGGAGGAATTCGTAGCGAACTTCTCCCACGAGCTCAGAACTCCGCTGACCTCGATCATGGGCTACCTGGATCTGGTGCTGGAAGACAGCGGGCTGCCCCCGCATTTGGCGGGTGCACTCAATGTGGCCGTACGCAACTCCGAACGGCTGCTGGCGTTGGGTACGGACTTGGTGACGGCCGCTCCGGACACCAAAGACCCTCGGAACCGTCCGGTGAATCTCGCTGCAGCCGTCCGCACCGGGATCGCGTCCATCAGCTCAAAGGCCAAGGCGCAGCAGGTGGATTTCCTGACCGATCTGCCGGTATCGATAATCGGCGGCGTCGACCCGGGCGGGTTTTCCCAGGCAGTGGGCCATCTGCTCTCCAACGCCGTGAAGTACTCGCCGGCGGCGGGAACCGTCTACGTGCAGCTGTGGCAGCAGGCGCAGGTGGTGTGCCTCCGGATCGCTGACACCGGCGGCGGTGCCGGTGAGTCTGATGCCGGAAAGCCAGGCAGCAAAGCCACCCGTACACGGCGCTCCCCTGCAGCACCGGATACGGACCGGGACCTCGTGGCTGCTAAAAGCATCCTGGAGGAGCACGGCGGAGGCCTGGCGTTCGTGAGCAGCGCAGGGGAAGGCAGCGTTTATATGGTGACCCTGCCCATTACTGCGGAGCTGGCTGCACTCAACAGCTGACCCATGCTGAACGCCCCGGCATCCATTCGCCGGCGGTGCACGAAGCAGCGGCCGGCAGCCCAAAGGCTGCCGGCCGCTGCCGCATTTAGTGGGGACGTCTAGTCCCGTTCGTTGAGCTTGCTGAGCAGCTCTGCCAGTCGCCCAACCTCATCCGGGTGCCAGGTTTCCAGCCGGCCCCGAATGCGGGAGCGCTTGGCGGTGTGGGCGGACTCGAACCGCGCCCGTCCCTCGGCCGTCAGGGTCAACAGCTGCGCCCTCCCGTCAGCGGGATCAGAGCGCCGGCACACCAGGCCCAGTGCTTCGAGCTGGGAGACCGTCCGGCTCAACAGCGCCTTATCCACCTGCAGCGTTTCCGCCACGGCACCCTGCTGGCATTCCGAACCCTGGTAGAGGGTCATCAGGACGGTGAAGCCGAGCGGCTGCAGCGAAGGATGCACGGCCAGGGCGGATTCCTTGAACGTGCGCCGCGCCGACGCCAGCATGTGCGCGAACTGACGCTCCACCTCCTCGATTGAGGACGTCGCGGCGCCCTCCCAAGGGGCCGGCGTCGTCACGCTAGTTCCCCCGCCTGCCGGCGGGAATGTCCGGGTTCTGTCCCGCGGCGGCCTCGGCGTCGGCGGCTATGCGGGCGGCAGTGTCGCCCGGCGTTTCCTCAGGCGTTTCCAGTGCGGGTGCACCGTTGACTGCCGTGGCCGCTGCCTTGGCGGATTCCTCAGCCTGCATCTTTTCGTGGCGCGTCATGCTGCCCAGCTCCAGGTTCGGGAGAAACAGCACGGCCAGCAGTGTCAGCAGACCCAGCGGGGCGGCGATCATGAAGATATGTGCCACGGAGGAACCGTACACGGATTCCACAATCACGCGCACCGATTCGGGCATGGCACTGACGGCCGGGATGCTGCCCGAAGCCAGCGTGGCGGCAATGTCCTTGCCCTGATCGCCGAGGGCGGCAATGGCACCCATGAGTTCGCCCTGCTTCTCCGCCAGGCGGTCGGTGACCTGGGTGGCCAGCACGGCGCCCAGCGCCGAGACGCCCACGGTGCCGCCGATGGTGCGGAAGAAGTTGATGCTGGAGCTGGCCACACCCAGATCGCGGGTGGGGACATCGTTCTGCACCACCAGCACCAGGTTCTGCATCACCATGCCCACGCCGGCGCCGAGCAGGAACATGTACACCGAAACGAGCCAGAAGTTCGTGTCGTACTCGATGGTGCCCATCAGCACCAGGGCGGCCGTGAGGATGACCGAACCGGAGACCACGTACGCCTTCCACTTGCCGGTCTTGGTGATCAGCTTGCCCACAATGGTGGAGACAATGAGCAGGCCGCCCATCATCGGGATGGTCATCAGGCCGGACATGGTGGCCGAGGCGCCGCGGGCCAGCTGCATGTACTGGGCCAGGAACACCGAGGTGCCGAACATGGCCACGCCGACGGCGAGGGAGCCGATGACGGAGAAGGTGAAGGTCCGGTTGCGGAACAGGGTCAGCGGGATCAGCGGTTCGGCGGCCTTCAGTTCCACGGCGACGAAGGCGGCAAGGCCGACCAGGGAACCGCCGACCATCCAGGCGGTGGCGGCGCTGGCCCAGCCGAACTCGGAGCCGACCAGGGAAACCCAGATCAGCAGGCAGGAGACGGAGGATGCCAGCAGCACAATGCCCGCGTAGTCAATGCTGACCTTGCGCTTCTTCAAGGCGGGCAGGTGCAGGGTCTTCTGGATCATGAACAGCGCGACGGCGGCCAGCGGCACCGCGATGTAGAAGTTCCAGCGCCAGTTGGCGAAGTCGGTGATGACGCCGCCGATCAGCGGCCCGCCGACGGTGGACAGGGCCATCACTGCACCGAACAGGCCCATGTAGCGGCCGCGTTCACGCGGGGAAATGATGTCCGCCATGATGATCTGGGTCAGTGCGCCGAGCCCGCCGGCGCCGATGCCCTGGATGACGCGCATGGCAATCAGCCAGTCGGTGTTCTGTGCAAATCCCGCAGCAGCACTGGCCACGATGAAGATGATCAGGGCCAGCTGCACCAGGACCTTGCGGTTCAGCAGATCCGCCAGTTTGCCCCACACCGGGGTGGAAACCGCGGTGGCCAGCAGGGTGGCGGTCACCACCCAGGTGAAGGCGGCCTGGTCGCCGTCGAGGTCGGAAATGATCACCGGCAGCGACGTGCTCACCACGGTGCTCGCCAGCATCGAGACGAACATGCCCAGCAGCAGACCGGTCAGGGCCTGGAGGACTTCACGGTGTTTGCGTTTGGCCACGGCTGCAGCCTCGGCGCGGGCATCCTGCAGGGCAGGGGGAACGGACATGCATACTCCAAAAGTGGTTGACTCAGGTCAAAGGTTGATCTAAGTCAACTATAGTGCTCCGCGATGCCCGCCCTGCCCGTTTGGGTGGTGCTGTGAGGGATCTAACGGGCGCCGCCCAAGTGGAGCCGCGCCACGAAGCCGGGCAGACTGGGAGCCAGAGTAATCCTGCGTTCAGAGGGGTCCCCATGGTCAAGCCCGTGCACGGTGCAACCACCGTTCCGCCCGATCCCCGCGGTCCGGAGCCGCGGATCCGGTTCTCGCGGGAGGCGCTGCGTGCATCACTGTGGTTCTGGCCCAGCTGCGCCTCGCTTGCAGCGCTCGGGGTGTCCCTGCTGCTGATGCCGGTCCGCCCGGGGCCGGACGCTGCCTGGGCGCAGTGGATCTGGCCCGCGGGCGTGGACGCCGCGTCCAGTCTGCTGCAGACGGTGGCTACCAGCGTGATGACCGCCGCCACCGTGACGTTCTCGCTTACCGTGGTGGCGCTGCAGTTGGCGTCCCAGCAGTTCTCCCCGCGGCTGCTGCGTGATTTTGCCCGGGATGTGCGCACCCAGGCGGTCCTGGGCGTACTGCTGGGTACGTTCCTGGTCAGCATTACCGGGCTGCACGGGATGGATTCCGGCCGGCCGGTGCCCGTGCTGGTGGTGGGCCTGGTCTACGTGCTGGGCATCGCCTCGGGCATTGTGCTGCTGCTGTTCATCGGGCATATTGCCCGCTCCCTGCGCGTGGACACCATGATGCGCAACGCACACCAGGGGTGCCTGACGGTACTGCGGGAAACCTATCCTCTGTCCGAAACGGGTGAGCTGCAGGAGTTTGACCAGCCACAGGGTGGAACGCTGGTGGCCGTGGGCCGCAGCGGCATTGTGCAGGCGGTGGAGTGGAAACCGCTGATGACGGCACTGCAGCAGCACCGGTTGAGCATGCGGGTCATGGTTCAACCCGGCGACCATGTCACCCTCGGGTCACCGGTGGCGCGGGTCTGGGCCGACGACGGCGGGGAGGTGCCGCTGCCGGCTGTGCGCAAGGCGCTGGCGGAGGCACTGGAGATTGGTTATGAGCGGACGCCGGAGCAGGATGCGGCCCTGGGGCTGCGGCAGCTGACGGATATTGCAGTGAAAGCCATCTCGCCCAGCATCAATGACCCCATTACCGCGGCCCATGCCGCCGGTTACTGCGCGGATCTGCTGGTGGATCTGCAGCGCCGCCGGCTGGGTGCGGAAGCGCACCGCGATACCGAGGGGGTGCAGCGGCTGGTCACGGAGGGCCGGGACTACCGCTATTTCCTGGATCTGGTCTGCGGACCGGTGCGCCGCTTTGCCCACTCGGAGCCGATTGTGCTGACCGCGGTGCTGCGCCTGCTGCGGGACTGCGCCGCCACGGCCGTCAATGACGACCAGCGGGAGGAAATCCGGCGGCAGAATTCGCTGGTGCTGGAGACTGTCCGCGGCGAAATGGTGGTGGCGGATGAGGAGGAGATCCGCGACATGGGCCGTCGGGTCGAGGAAGCCCTCGCCGGGAATCTTGACGCTGCCTTCACCGACCGGGCCGGAGAAACCAGGTCGGTGTGAGAAAGGGGCCGGCCGGGGCAAAGGCCCGGCCGGCCCCTTTGCGCTTTACCGGATCAGCGGAGACCCAGCAGCTCCTGGGCCAGGACGAAGACGCCCATCACCAGGACAAAAATGCCGAACCCGCGCCGCAGTGCGGCCTCCGGAATCCGTCCGGCCAGCCGGGCGCCGATAAGGGAGCCCAGAATGGCCGCGATGGTTACCGCGGCAATGAGCGGCCAGTTCAGGGACACGGTGGTGAGGTACCCGCCCAGGCCCGCGAAGGACTTCATCGCGATCACCACCAGGGAGGTACCTACGGCCACCGGCATGGACAGGCCGCCCAGCAGCGCCAGCGCGGGCACCACCAGGAAGCCGCCGCCCGCACCCACCAGGCCGGTGACCAGACCGACCACCAGGCCCTCGATAATCACCTTGCCGACGCGCAGTTCCCCGTCGCCGGCGGCCTTCACGTTCTTGCGTCCGCGGATCATGGCCGCGGAGGTGGCAACCATCATCAGTGCAAAGGCGATCATCAGGATGGTGCCGGGAATCCGTCCGCCCAGCAGCCCGCCGCCGAAGGCGCCCGCCATGCCGGCTGCGCCGAAGATCAGGCCGGTGCGCCATTGCACCCGCCCCTTCCGTGCATGTCCGATGGCGCTGACGGCCGACGTCACGCCGACGACAAACAGGGAGGAGGCAATGGCTTCACGCGGGTTGAGTCCGGCGACGTAGGTCAGGATGGGGACGGTCAGGATAGACCCGCCGCCGCCCAGCAGGCCGAGGGAGACGCCGATCAGTACGGAGAGCAGCAGGGTGGCCGCGAGGGCGAGGGTCATGATGGGTCCTTGGGTTGAAGCGGCGGTCCGCGGCGGCCGCCGCAGAAAACGGCGGCCGCCGCGAGGGGTCTAGCGGGAGGTGGGCAGCTGGCCGATGGCGGACTGTGCGGTGGGTTCCGCAGCGGTCCGGTTCCAGGGCATCTTGGCGAGGACCTGGCCCATGGCGCAGGTGTTGGTCGCGGCCGAGAACGTCAGTCCGGCGCCGATCCCGCCGGCCAGGAAACGCACCTTGGGGGAAACGAACCGGCCACCGGCAAGCCCGGCCACCACGAGGGTGCCGGCTGCCATGCGGACCTGGCGCTCCAGGGACCAGCGCTGCGCGCCGCGGACAACGTCGCCGCCGGCGGAGGCAAAGGCTGGCACGCCGCCCTTGAGGACCATGGCGCTCTCGACGCCGGCCCCGGCCAGGTGCCCGCGGGCCTGTTCTGCGCGGACGCCGGACTGGCAGACCAGCACTACGCGGCCGCCGAGGCGCTCGGCCAGCTGGCCGGTGTGCTCGGAGAGCAGCGGCAGCGGCACATTGTAGGAGCCGCGGATATGCAGGGATTCGAATTCGGCGGCGGAACGGACGTCGATGATGACCAGATCGTCAGAGGTGCCGGTCATTTCCAGCAGCGTTGCGGCGTCGAGTTCGGACACGGAGGGTAGTGCGGAGGCCATGGGGTCTCATTTCTTATGGTTGTGTTGCTGTTGTGGTGCTTTGGGTTTGTGCGGTTCGAGGCGCCCGTCACGGCCCTCCAGTAAACCCCCGGGGGTATACTGGAGGAAGAATCTACCGAGGAGAGTCCATGCAGCTCGACAACACTGAACTTGCCCCCGTCGTCAACCGGCTCAAGCGTGCCCAGGGCCAGCTGGCCGCTGTCACCCGGATGCTTGAAGAAGGCCGGGACTGCAAGGACATCGTCACGCAGCTCGCCGCCGTCTCGAAGGCCTTGGATAAGGCCGGATTCGCGATTATTGCTGCGGGACTGGAGCAGTGCCTGATCAGTGAGGACGGCTCCATGGACAAGAAGGACCTGGAAAAGCTCTTCCTCTCCCTGGCCTGACGGACGGAGGAAAGGGGGTGCTTCGCGATGCGGAGCACCCCCTTTTCCGTGTGCGCCGGGGGTTAGGCAGACTGTCCGGCCTTCCACTGCGACCAGCCGGCGTAGCTGCCATCAAGTTCGACGACGTCGAAGCCGGCCCGGCGCAGAGCGCTCGCAGCCACGGAGTTGCGCACCCCGCTCTGGCAGTAGGTCACGATGGTTCCCTCGGCGGGCAGCTGGTCCTGGTTCCACAGCACCCGGCCGGCGCTGAGCTGGTCCGATCCGGGAATGTGCCCGTCCGCATGCTCGGTCTTGTTGCGGACGTCCAGTACCAGGGCGGCGTCGAAGCTTTCCAGCTCCTCCGGGTTGATCCGCTTCGGTGTGCTCGTCGGCAGTCCGTCCAGGCTGGTGGCGTAACCGGCCACGCGGTCAATGCCCACGCGGACCAGGTGGTCCCACATTTCCCGTGCCGCGGCGGCGTCGTCGGCCAGTAGTACCAGCGGCCGCTCGTCCGTTTCCGGATCCACGGCCCAGGCGCCGAAGCTGGCGGTCTTTTTGCCGGCCGGGATGTTCACGGCCCCGGTCACGGTTCCCTCGTGCACTGCCGTGTGCGGGCGGGTGTCCACAAAAGTGATGCTGTCCTGCTCCAGTCCGCGGACGACGTCGTCGGCAGAGAGCTCTTCCAGCTCGGAACGCTCGCCCATGACGGCCGGGCCCTGCCGGTTTTCGCGCTTCATCCGGCCAAAGTAGGCGTGGGCGTCGGGCTGGCCGTTGAGCAGTTCATCCACAAAGCCCTGCTCGTCGCCGGCTTCAACGTACGGGCCCCACCAGGCGTACAGCCGTTCGTACCCCACCGTGGTGGACGGCAGCGCGCCCAGGGCCTTGCCGCAGGCGCTGCCGGAGCCATGGCCCGGGTAGACCTGCACATGGTCCGGCAGGGTAACGAACTTCTCCTGCAGGCTGCGGAAGATCTGCCGGGCACCCTCGAAGCGGGTGTCGACACCGCCCGCGGCCTCGTCCAGCAGATCCGGACGGCCCAGGTCGCCGGAGAATACGAAGTCGCCGGAGAGCAGGTAGCCGGGGTCCTTGCTGAAGGCTCCGTCGGTGATCAGGAAGGACAGGTGTTCCGGGGTGTGGCCCGGGGTGTGCACCGCCTTCAGCGTGATGTTGCCGATGCTGATGGTGCCGCCGTCGTACAGGCGCTCCGCGGCGAAGCGGTACTGCCAGTCTTCCCCGCCTTCGCCGGAAACGTACATTTCGGCGCCGGTGGCGGCGGCCAGTTCACGCGTGCCGGAGAGGTAATCGGCGTGGATATGGGTTTCCGTAACCGCCACGATGCGCATGCCGTTGGCGGCGGCGAGTTCCAGGTAAGTGTTGATGTCCCGGCGGGCGTCCACCACCACAGCCTCGCCCTTGCG
The DNA here is from genome assembly GCF_059090185.1 of Arthrobacter sp. MDT1-49-2. Lineage (NCBI taxonomy): Bacteria > Bacillati > Actinomycetota > Actinomycetes > Micrococcales > Micrococcaceae > Arthrobacter > Arthrobacter sp. MDT1-49-2. The sequence goes on along the minus strand of NZ_JBNHFK010000010.1, from coordinate 96,419 downwards.
CTGGCAGCCGATGAAGTAGCTCGCCTGGGCCAGGTCCTCGTCATAGATGCGTTCGAGCAGCATGTTGTCTCCTTTGGATTGCGGTTGGACACCCCCGGGGGTATCCGATCTGTTTTCCACGGTAATACCCAAGGGGGTATAGCCGCAACTCGGCGGGACGCGCTTTTGCATACCCCTAGGGGTATCTGTCAGGATGGCGGAAGCAAGAGATTTCCCCGATCCGAAACGGAGTTCGAATATGTGCAGAGCGGCTACATGCAAGAAGTGCGGCAAGACCACCTGGGCCGGCTGCGGCAACCATGTGGATCAGGTGATGCGCAACGTGCCCAAGGGTGAACGCTGTACCTGCAGCGCGAATGCAGGCAAGCCGGCTGTCGGTGCCCAGCCTGCCGGCGGCAGCGGCTGGCTCGGAAAGCTGTTCGGCCGCAAGTAGGGGCCGGTGCCTCCGGGACACGGAGGCGCCGCCATGGCAGGCTGTGCCCATGGAAACCAGCACCGGCATTCCGCCATGGCCCGCGGCGGAACCCGCCAGCGGCAGCATCCGCCTGCGCCCGTTCCGGGATGAGGATGCCGGCATGGCCATGGACCTTGCCCAGGACACCTATATCCCCACGGTCGGCAGTCTCCCGGCAAGGGAAACCTACGAACAGGCATTGGATTGGCTGGAACGCCAGCGGTACATGCACGTGCGGGGGAGCGGTTATTCCTTCGCTATTGCCGACGCCGCGACGGACCGCGCCGTCGGTCAGATCGGCCTGTGGGGATGGGAACTGCAGCAGGGCCGCACCCAAGCGGGCTATGCGGTGGTGCCGGGCGCCCGTGGAGCGGGTCTCGCGGCCCAGGCGCTGACCGCCCTGCTGGACTTCACCTGGAGCATCCCCGAGGTGCACCGGGTGGAGTTGTACATCGAACCCTGGAACGCGGCATCCTTCCGGAGCGCAGAGCACGCGGGTTTTGAGCGGGAAGGGCTGCTGCGCAGCTACATGGAAATCTCCGGGCAGCGCCGCGACATGCTCATCTACGCTGCGGTGCGCAGCCGGGACCCGGCCGCCGGCGCCTAGGCGCCACTACCGTCCACCGGAACCAGGCCTACCTCGGCACAACCCCGGGCCAGCCCCTCCAGTCCGAAGGCCCCCAGGGGGCCGGACACGCCCGGTTTCAGATCCTTCCGGTCCCGCAACTGCTCAGCTCCCCAGGCAATCAGCTCACCCGTCAGCGTGTAGACGTTCGGTCCCGTGAGCTGCACCGCCGACAGCACGCCCCCGTCCGCCCCCGACACGGTAGCCACCACCTGGGTGCGCGTTTTAGCCCGCGTGGCACTGTCCGGTCCGCCGGGTTTCCTAATGATGGGAGAGGTCAGTGTTTCCATCAGACGCCGGCCCCGGGACGACTTTCCAGCCGCGTGGGAGAGGCCGGTAACCAGGCTCAGGGCCCGGCTGAACGGGGAGAACCAGCCGTTGTACACCGATACCGCCTCCAGTTGGGGAAATGCATCCGGTAGGAAAAGCACCTCCGTGCCCGGGACCAGAAATCCCGTTTTATGTGCTCTCTGCGTACCGCTGACCGGGAAGACACGGACGTCGGCCGCCGTCCGCACTTCGACCAGCCGCCCGTCCATGCGGCGGACCGCAGGCAGGAACAAGCCGTCACGCAGGGTTCGCCCCGTGCCCTGGCTCAGTCCCGGGCGCCGTGCACCCGAGGTGAAGTAGCCGACGTCGAGCGTCCGGCCGGGCGCTCCGGCCTGCTGTGCCGCCATGGCTCCGGCCAGGTTTCCCGGCACATAGTCATAGCCGAAGGCCGGCAGAAGCACGGCGCCGGTGTCCTTCGCCTGTTGCTGGAACCGCCCTTGCAGCGTGCGGACAAACCCCACCTCACCGGTGGTGTCGAGATAACGGGCGCCGGCTTGCACCGCGGCCTCGGCGACACCCAGGCCGAAGCGCTCGAAGGGCCCCACGGTGGTGATCAGCACGTCACCCGGATCCAGCAGGCGGCGCACGCTGCCCGTGTCATGGGCGTCTGCGGCGGCGAACTCCAGCCCGCCGTGTTCCTCCGCCAACCCGGCCAGCGCATCAGTGTTGCGTCCGGCCAGGACGGGCCGCAGGCCACGCCGGAACAGTGCCCCCAACACCAGGCCGCCGGTGTATCCGGTGGCGCCGAGCAGGACAATGCGGCCGGTCATTGTTTTCCCTGAGAGGTTGGCTCGTACCCGATCAGCCAGTGCAGCCCGTACTGGTCCACTACCTGTCCGTCGGAAGCGCCCCACGGTTTGGGGCCCAGCGGGTCCACGATCCGGCCGCCTACGGCGAGGCGGTCAAACCACTCGTGCAGGAGGGGCGGCTCGGCGGTTCCCAGCAGGGAGAGCATCACGCCCCGGAGCTGGATACTCTCCTCATGCAGGGCCGCGTCCGCACCGTACAGGGTCACGACGCCGCTGAGGATGCCGTGCGCAATGGCCTTGGGTGCACCGCCGCCGCCGAAATCCGCATTGGTGTGCAGCGACAGCTCCCCGCCAAACACCCTGGCGTAAAACGTGAGGGCCTCGCGTGCAGTGCCGGGGAAAAGGACATAAACCGAAGGGGCCGTCATGGCGCACAGCATACATAGCCGAACCCGCGGCAGGACCCGTGCAGCCGTTGACTCCCCGGCACCACCGGCGGACAGTGGATGCATGCCAGGCATCGGTGCACCGCTGTGGGACGTCCTGTCCAGGACCGTGGAATCGGGCTGGTGCCCCGGGCTGGTGGCCGGTATCCGGATTGACGGACAAACGGAGTTTTTTGCTGCCGGTTCGCTGGATCTCGAGAAGTCCGCACCAATGGAGGAACACACCCCGTTCCGCGTGTCCTCGCTGAGCAAGCTGCTTGGCGGCGCCCTGGCACTGAGCATGGTGGCGGACGGGACGCTGGACCTGGAGGAGGATGTGTCCCGCCTCCTGCCCGCGCTGGGCCACCTGCGTGTACTCGCCACCCCGGATGCGCCGCTGACCGTGTCGGTTCCGGCCCGCGGCCCGATCACCGTTCGGCACCTGCTGACCTTCACGGCCGGGTTAGGCATCGATTTTGCGCCCACACCGTACGCGGCGGCCACCCGGGACCTGTTGTGGGGGCCGAACCCGCCGGACTTTACCCCCGACGAGTATCTCGCCCGGCTGGTTGACCTGCCGCTGGCCCACCAGCCCGGTGACCGCTGGATGTACCATTCCTGCGCGGATCTGCTCTCGGTGGTGCTGGCCAAGGCGGGCGATGCATCGGTGGGTGAGTTGCTGGAGGAGCGCATCAGTATTCCGTTCGGCCTCTCCGGGACGGGGTTCCCGACCGGCGCTGAAGCCTTCCCGGCTGTGTACGAGGCAATTGACGGCAGGCTTCAGGAAGCAGCCCACTACCGGGACGCGATGGCAGCTCCGCCGAAGTTTGAATCCCTGGCCGGCGGCCTGGCATCCACGGTGCCGGACTACCTGCGCTTCCTCGGTGGGCTGGCAGATGACGCCGTGCTCCCCGCGGACCTTCGGGAACAGATGACCGAGGACCAGCTGACCTCCCCGCAGCGGGAAGGCATGCTCGAAATGTCCGGACCGGACGAATCATGGGGCTTTATGACCGCAGTGCAGACCGGGCCGGGTGCGCCATGGACCGAACCGGGGATGTGGGGCTGGGCCGGCGGCTCCGGCACCAGCGCGGCGGTGTATCCCAACGGTGACATCGGTGTCATTTTCACCCAGCGGTTTATGTCCGGCCCACAGGATGACTTCGGGTACTTCTGGAATCCGTTCGGGGCGCTGCGGGAAAACCTGTAGGAACTCACCACGGGCCAAGCAAAGGCGCGGAATCCAGTGTTCCCCGGCCTGCCAGCCACGCCATGAACCGCCTCCGATCCGTCGGCTCCAGCCGGTCCGGGACCGTTGCCAAGAGCACCGGGAGGTCCCATTCCACATACTCTTCCGGCCAGTCCGCGGGCGAGTACCCCACTCCGAGATCGGCGTGATGCATCTCCACTTCGCGCAGCCGGTGGGCAGGGCACGCCACCACTCCGTAGGGTTCGCCGCCGCGAAGGTGCCCGTTGGAGAAGCCGGCTTCGGAATAGCGGCCGAACAACTCTTCGAGCCGCGACTGGCTGGCCTGCAGGTCATCGACAAGTTCCTGCGCGCTCCGGCAGGCCCCCGCCTCGATGTCACCGTTCCGCTGGGTTTCGCCGCCCGGATACTTGGGAAGGTCGAGACCGTCCAGTGCCCCGGCGATCCGCCGGCCCAGCCCGTCGGCGTTGCGGGCCAGATGGGTGAGGACATGTCCTACGCTCCAGCCCGGTAGAAGACTGGGTGCGCGGACGTCGTCGTTGGTCAGGGCCGTCACGCTGCCCATCAGGCGCGCATGGGCCTCGATGCAAAGTTGCGCGGCACGTCCCGGGTTGCTGTCCAGCCCCACTGAAACCACCTGTCCTCTCCTGCCGACCTTGAATGCTCAGGAACGACAGCCTAACGGCAGGGTGGAACTGGCGGTCGGATTCCGGTGCGGCTTAGGCCGACTGCAGGTACGCCAGCACCGCAAGCACCCGGCGATGGTCCCCGGGGCTCTGCTGCAGACCCAGCTTCGCGAAAATTGACGTGATGTTCTTTTCCACGGCCCCGGCGGAGAGGAACAGGGTGCTGCCGACGGCGGCGTTGGTGCGGCCCTGGGCCATCAGGTCCAGCACCTCCGTCTCCCGCGGGGTCAGGCGTTGCAGGTCCGTGCGGTGCCGGGAGGCGCCCATCAGCTGCTGCACCACCTCGGGATCCAGCACGGTCTCACCGCGTGCCAGGCGGGCCAGGGCTGCGAGGAAGTCGGCGACGTCGGCCACCCGGCCCTTGAGCAGGTAGCCGACCCCGGCGGGATGGCCGGCCAGCAACTCAGCGGCATACCGGGTCTCCACATACTGCGAGAGCACCAGCACGCCCGCCTCCGGGTGGGTGCGGCGCAGTGTCAGGGCCGCCTGGATGCCCTCGTTGGTGAAGGTGGGCGGCATCCGGTTATCCAGCACCACAACGTCGGGCAGCTCGCCGTCGTCGGCTGCGTCCAGGGCAGCGAGCAGGTCCGCGGCGTTGTCGACGACGGTGACCACCTCGTGTCCCCGGCTGGTCAGCAGCTCGGTCAGGCCGACACGCAGCAGCGTGGAATCCTCGGCCAGCGCAATTCTCATGCGACGGCAGGGCAGGGAAGGCGGCGCTGGGGAATCATGCCTTCGACGATAGCGGAAGCTCCACGGTGATCCGGGTGGGCCCGCCCGCCGGTGAGACGATGTCCAGCCATCCGTCCACCGCCCCGGCGCGTTCCTGCAGCCCGGCGAGCCCGGTGTGGCGGCCGGCGCGGCGGCCGACGGCGGCGCCTCCCCGTCCGTCGTCGGCGACGGTCAGCAGCAGCCCCTCGCCGTCGTTGTGCGTGCTGACGCTGATGTCGATCCGGCTGGCGCGGGCGTGCCGGACGGCGTTGGTCACCAGCTCGGCGGCGCAGAAGTAGGCAATGGCTTCGATGGCAGGGTCCGGCCGGCGGGCCAGGGTGTAGGTCACCGTGGCGGGCAGGGCGGAACCGGCGGCCAGGGTCTCGAGCGCCGTGTCCAAGCCGTCCTCCAAGGCCGCCGGGCGGATGCCGCGGGCCAGTCCGCGCAGGTCCGTCAGGGCCTCCTTCGCGGTGCCGTTCGCGCTGTCCAGCAGGGCGAGGACCTCGGGTGAGGCATCTGCCGCGGCGAGACGCTCGCGGACATCGCCGACCTTCATGGCGATGGCCACCAGCTGCGCCTGGGTGCCGTCATGCAGGTCCCGCTCAATCCGGCGCAGCCGGGCATCGGCGTCGTCAACGGAGGCGCTGCGGGACTGTTCCAGCGTCCGCACCCGCAGGCTGGACGCCGTCGGGGTCAGCAGGGCCGAAGCCAGCAGCGCCTGCAGCCGGGCCGTCACGTTGTTGACCCAGGGCCAGAGGAAGAAAAGGATGAGCAGTCCGGCGCCGGCGTAGATGGCCTGCCACATGGGGGTGTCGGCATAGACCTCGGGAAAGACCTGTGTGCCGCGGTGCCAGGAACCGTCGGCACTTTGCTGCAGCGGGATGAACCGGTACCAGAACCAGTGCGTGGCCCCGCCGAGTCCAAGCGCCAGGAACGTGGTGCTAAGTGTGAAGGCGATTATCGACAGGACAAAGGAAACCTCCATGTGCACAATCGCCCGCCATCCCGCCCCGTCTGTCAGCCCGCTGCGCAGGAAACCGACAAAACCGCGGCGGGGCGTAAACGGCACCGGGGCCTGGAGATCGGTGCCCAGCAGATGCCGGGCCAGTCCGCGGTTGAGGAGGCCCCAGCCGCGGGCCCCCACAATCATCGCGGCGGGAATCACGAGCCCGGCCCAGGTGAACGCCAGCGAAGCGCCCAGGGAGACGGCGGTCACCGCATATGTGAAGGCGAGCGGCGTGAGCACCAGGGAAATCCAGTGGTAGCCGAACGCCCGCCAGGTTTCCCCGCGGAAGAGGGCGGGAACTCCGGATTGGCGGGAGGCAGCGGGCAGTGATTGCGTCATGATCCAAGTCTGCCGGTGCCGCAGGCGTACCAACACCGGGCTCGCCGCCGTACAGCGGTAGGGAAAACCCCCGTTTTGGAGCGGATCGGAGGCGATACTTGACCCTGACACAGTGGCAGACGGGAGAACTGAAGCATGTTATCCATCGGAGCGTTCGCGCAGATCGGGCAGGTGACCCACCGCATGCTGCGGCACTGGGACACCGCCGGACTGCTCGTGCCCGCCCACGTGGATGGGTTCAGCGGCTACCGTTCCTACGATCCCGCGCAGCTGGAACGGCTGCACCGGATTGTCGCCCTCCGCCAGCTCGGTTTCGGCCTGGAGGACGTTGCCTCCATCCTCGACGCCGGAGTGGACGCAGCCCGGATTGCGCACCTGCTGCGCGCCCGGCGTGCCGAAGTGGAGAACGAACAGCGCACGGCAACCGCCAGGCTCGCCGACGTGGAGCGCAGGCTCCGCCTCATTGAAAAGGAAAATGCCATGTCCCGGATCGAAATCATCTCCAAGCCCCTGCCCGCCGTCCGCCTCGCCGCCCGCACCGCCGTGGTTGCCGAACAGCCGGAAGTCCCCGGCGTCGTCGGCCCCCTCTTTGAGGCAGTGGGCGACGCCGTGGCCTCCGCCGGGGCAACCCCCGGCACTCCCATTGCCCAGTACGAGATGGGGGAGGACGGGATGGACATTGTGGTGGGCTTCACCGTCACCGGGGAGGTGCCCGGGACCCTGCTCACCGTGAACCTGCCCGCGGTGCCTGCAGCCATCTGCGGAGTGCATCTGGGTGCCATGGACCGGATCGGGGACAGCTGGCAGGCGCTGCACGCGGAAATCATCGCCCGCGGCTTCGCGCCGTCGGGACCGTGCCGGGAGGTGTACCTTCGCTCGGACTCCGCAAACCAGCAGGACTGGGTGACTGAGCTGCAGCAACCGGTGGAACGGGCGTAATGCAGCTCGCGGGCCGGCGGGAGCACGCCGGCCCGCGAGAGCCGTCGGCTGGATGACAGCGGGCCAAGCACCTGTGAAAAAATCAAAACCACCCGGACCAGTATGCGCGGATACTCTTTTCCGCTACTTAGGTGCTGCGTAGGCTCGGTTCAGCCACAGCAATTTGACCCGGTTTCTGACACCACTGCCAGGCTGGCGGGTTATCGAACGGCCCCTCCCTGACATGGGTGTTGCGTTCATTCCCCGACGTGCCTGCATCCGGCCATGCCTCCCATCCGGTGGGTACGGCTCACAAGTGCACCCTCGTCGGCAGGAGCTCACCGCCATGAAAAAAGTCCGCCAGATCCGTGTCCTGGGTTTCCTCGCCGTTTTTATGTTTGCTTTTGCAGGAAGTGCCGGAGCGGCACAGGCCGTTAATATGCCAACGCAAACGTCCCCCGACCTGACCGCCGGCAAAGTCACTATTTGCCACCACCCGCCCGGGCAGCCGGAGGACGTCTACAACTACCAATCCGTGAGTACGTCCAGCGTGTTTGGCGGCAACGGCCATGACAGCCACCCGGGCGACGTAGTGCCGCCGTTTGAGGGTTATAGCGGGAGCGCGAAGTGGCGCGAGGACCCTGTCCAAGCTGCGCAGTTCCTGGCCAACGGTTGCTCCAATACGCCGCCCACCACCTCGCCCGCTCCCACCCCCTGTCCCACCACGGATACGCCGGTCCCCACGCCTACCACCGCAACGCCGACGCCGACGCCGACGACCGCGACGCCGACGCCGTCGCCCACCACTGGCGCGCCGACGCCTGACCCAACTACCGGCGCACCGACAACCGGCGCACCGACAACCGGCGCACCGACAACCGGCGCACCAACTACCGGCGCACCAACCACCGGCGCACCGACAACCGGTCCCACTGGCACCTCCTCCCAGGGCGGGGGCGGTGCTGCGGGCGGCGGAGGTGCAGCCAACTGCACCTGTCCGGACGCCGCCGCCGCTATTGCCGCTGCCGAAGCGGCAGGGCTTCCGGTACCCACCGCGGGACCTGACGGCGTTCTGGTAGACCCCGTCAGCGGCAACACCGTTCGGCCCTGCGCACTGGCCTACACCGGCATCGAGGAAGGCGGCTTCCCCGTCGCGCCGGCGGTCCTGGGCCTTGGCACACTCGCGGCCGGTGTTGCGGCCATCGCCCTGACCCTCATACCGCGCGGGCGGCACGGCTAAGCGCTCAGGCCGGCGTTCTCGGCCCTACCTTGGCATGCCTGCCGGTGCAGCGAGGCTTCCCCCTCCCGCATCGCCTGCGGCCCTTGTAGTGTCGAAGGCAGGCTTGCGGCCTGGTCCGGGGGGAATCCCGTCCGGTGCCGCACGAAACCGCCCGGCACGAAACCGCCCGGCGCGAAGCCGTCCGGCGCGAAGCCGCCCGGCGCGAAGCCGCTCACCCATCGGCAGGGAGATGCCATGCAATTGGAACCACGCCAACCCAGTACCAAAGGGCCTGCCGGTATGTTCACCGGCGACGTCTGGTTCGAGGTCATCGCCGCCCCGAAACCGGTCCCCTCACGGATGCGCGTGAATGCCGTGCACTTCGCTCCCGGTGCCCGTACGGCCTGGCATTCCCACGCCGTCGGGCAGACCCTGCACATTACCGAGGGGTATGGGATGGTGCAGGCCCGGGGCGGCCTCGTGGTCCACGTGCAGCCCGGCGACACTGTGTACACCCCGCCGGGGGAATGGCACTGGCACGGTGCCGCCCCGAACAGCCTGATGACGCACCTGGCCATGTGGGAGGCGCCGCCGGTGGGTGAGGAGTCTGAATGGGGAGATCCGGTTACCGACGCGGAATACGACCTGTAACGCGGCATCGCATGTCTGTGCAGCAGGGGGAACTCCTGCAGCAAACCGCCAGCGAAAGGACAACCCGATGGAATACGTCACCCTCAACAACGGCGTGGAAATGCCGATCCTCGGCTTCGGCGTCTATCAGGTCCCGCCGGAGGAAACTGAAGCAGCGGTGACCCAGGCGCTGGACGCCGGTTACCGCTCACTGGATACCGCGGCCGCCTACCGGAATGAGGACGCTGTGGGCCGTGCCGTGCAGAAGAGCGGCATTGCGCGCAACGAACTCTTTATCACCACCAAACTGTGGATCCAGGACAACGGTGAAGCCACCACCAGCCGGGCCTTTGAAACCTCGCTGCAGAACCTCGGCACCGACTACGTGGACCTCTATCTCATCCACCAGCCCTTTGGTGATGTCTACGGCGAGTGGCGGGTCATGGAACAGCTCTTTAACGACGGCGCCGCGCGGGCCATCGGGGTTTCGAACTTCACCTCGGACCGGCTGGTGGACCTCATCATGCACAATGACGTGGTCCCGGCGGTGAACCAGATTGAAACGAACCCCTTCTACCAGCGCGCCGTCGAGAACCAACTGATGGCGGACCGCGGCGTGCGGCATGAATCCTGGGCTCCGTTTGCGGAAGGGAAGAACAACCTCTTCTCTGATCCCACGCTGACGGCCGTGGCATCCGGGCACGGGAAGTCCGTTGCCCAGGTGGTGCTGCGCTGGCTGATCCAGCGCGGAATTGTCGTCATCCCCAAATCAGTGCGGCCGGAGCGGATGGCAGAAAACATGGAGGTCTTCGACTTCGAGCTCAGCCCGCAGGAAATGGCGGCCATCGCCGATCTGGATGCCGGGCACTCGCTGTTCTTCGATCACCGCGACCCGGAAGCCGTGGCCCGGCTCAGCGGTGTCCGGCTGGAGTAGGTTCGGACCATGAAGCCTTCAGTGCTGTCTTTATGGTCATCAGGGTCCGTGCTCTCCATCGGATCGAAGAACTCCGTGCTGTCGATCGGCAGCGTGGGCTCGGCCTGTTCCATTGGCTCCATCGGGTCCTTCGGCTCCGTGCTGGCGGTCGGCTCGGCGTTGTCCGCGCTGGCCGTGATGTCCTGGCTCTCGGCCGTATCCATCATGTCCTCGCGCTCCGTGGCCGGCGTGATGGCCAACGGTAAAGCCTGACCGCACCCCTGCAGCCGCCGATTGAGGGAAGCGCGGCCCTAGCCGGCCGATGCCTCGTCTTCGGCAGGTGCCCAGGCCGTCACGGTCAGGAACCCGGGCTCCGCCAGATCGATATCCGCTTCCAGTTCCTGTCGTTCGGTCCCGGCATAGGGTGCCACCAGCAGCGTGCCGACCCGGACCATGTCTGCCCCGGCGGTACCGCGCCAGCCGATGTCTGCCGTGGCTTCCGCGCCCGGTGCCAGGGTCACCGGAACGGCCGCGGAATCCTCGGTCATCATGGATCCGCCATGGACTGCGGTGATGCCCATGACCCAGCCGTCGCCGCTTTCAAAGTCCAGGTCCGGGTACCCCTGCACGGTGCAGGTCCGGGTGCCGGTGTTTTCCAGCATGATCCGGGCGGCACGGTGTCCGGTGGCGGCATTCCACCCGCCGATGGACAGTGCTACTTCGTCGCCCACGCACCATTGCGGATCAACTTCCGAAACTGCGGCGGCCACGGCCGCAGCACCGTACACCGTGGGTTCCGGTGTGGGGACGGCTTCCGGGACCGGTGCCGGTTGCGAGGAGTCCCGGGCGGTCAGCGGCAGTGCCACCAGCAGCGCCGCCGAGAACAGGGCGAAGGCGCCCAGTGCCCAGGCCCGCTGCCGTCCCGGCACGGTGCCCTCACCCTGGTTCCCGGAACCGCCGTCGTCGGCCGGGCTGCCGACATCCTCAGGCCGGGAACGCAGGTAAACAGCCAGAAGCGCAGGCATCCAGCCCCAGCTCACACCCCAGTACGCGCCGGTCAGCAGCGAGGGTGCCAGCATGTCGAAGATCCACTGCAGCCGGCCCAACGGCCATGCGGCGAGAATGCCGGCTGTGGCCAGCACCCCTGAGCCGGCCACGGCGGCCAGGACCACGCTCATCCAGCTGGCCAGGAAAAGTGTGCCGCGCGGTGGTTTCCCCGTCGTGGTGCCAGGCAGGAAGGCCAGGGTCAATGCCGCCACCGGCAGGGCGGAGAGCGCGGCCACCAGGACCTTGCCCGGCCCATCCAGCATCGAATGAATGCGGACCGGCATGGTGTCCGGGGCGAGCACCGCCGCCAATCCCAGCGGTATTCCGCTGCCGGCGGTCAGCAACAGCTCATACGCCCATCCGGAAATCAGCCAGAGCACAACCACGGCAGCCGGCAAAAGAAGCGGTTTTAGCAATGTTTTCCCCATGGCCGGAGCGTACCCCACGAGGCTCAAGGGCCCTCGCGCCGGAGATGCGGCGCACTCCCCGGAACCAGATACCGCCGCAACTCCGCGCTGACCTCGGCCAGTGCCTGCGGGGCACTGCGGAACAGGCGCGGGAACCCCAGATATCCGTGCGGCATTCCCACGTACGTGGTGCTGCGGACCGGCACGCCGGCGGCGCGGAGCGCGTCGGCATAGCGCAGCCCGTCATCGCGGAGCGGGTCGTGTTCGGCCACCTGGATCAGGGCAGGGGGCAGCCCGCTGTGATCCAGCGCCAGCAGCGGCGAGGCGTAGGGATTGGCGTAATCCTCTGCGTGAGGGAGGTAGAGGCTGCGGTAGCGCTCCATGTCGCGTTTGGTGAGTAACGGTGCACCGGCTTCGTCCTCCATTGAGGCACTGCCCAGGGTCAGGTCGGTGGCGGGATACAGCAGGCCCTGGAAGGCGATTGCGTGCCCGGACCGGTCCCGCGACATCAGCGTCAGCACGGCCGCGAGGTTGCCGCCGGCGCTGTCGCCCACCACCGCCAGCCGGCCGCCGTCGGCGTTCCACTCCGCGGCGCGCCCGGCCAGGTCCGCCAGCGCTGCATAGCAGTCCTCCGCGGCAGCGGGCCAGGGGTGCGTCGGCGCCAGCCGGTAGTCGAGGGACACGACGACGGCGTCCGCGTCCCGGGCAATGGTGCTGGCGATCCCGTCATAGACGTTCAGGGTTCCGAAGGTCCAGCCGCCGCCGTGGATGAACACCACCAGCGGCAGGGTTTCCGCGGTACGCGCCGGACGGTACATCCGGACGGGGATCCGCCCGTCGGCTCCGGCCGCGGTGCCCTCCCGCACCTCCACGCCTGGCACCATTCCGCTGATCAGCCAGTCAGTCACCGGGTTATGGCGGATGGTGAGTTTCTGCTCGGCGAGAATCCGCTTCTCGCTTTTATTGGCCACCGAGAAGCGCTTCAGTACCCTGCCAAGCAGCCGTACCCGCAGATCAAGCTTTGCCATGGCGATGCCCTTTGGTGCCGGAAAAGTGCTCCGCCCGACGCCGGTCCGGCGAGGCGGGTCTTGTTAACACGGTAGAGTCCCGGGAAAGCACCCGCGACTGGAAAGGCCGGAATGGCGAAGGACGAGCCACAGGATCTACCGGGCACAAGGACGGCTGCACTCGGGGCAGCCGTGCCCGCACAGGCGGTGCCTCCGGGAGCCGCGGGCGCATTCGAACCGCCCGGCAGGCTGGGCTGGTCCGGCGGCATCGCGCTGGGGCTGGGCATGACGTGTTTCCTGCTGACCCTGCTGCCGGCATTCGCACTCTTTCAGCTCACGCTGGAGGTCGAGGGCTGGACGGGGGCAGCGGTGTGGATGGGGCCGGGATGGGCTGCGGGGCTGAGCCTGGGCATCATCCTGTTGGTGGTCGGTGCCCGCAGCGGGAGTCCCAAGGCGGGTGCCTGGGGCCTGCTGGGCATGTTCCTGCTCTGGCTGGCGCCCTGGGTGCTCATAGTACTGGGGCAGCAGGCCTGACCCGCGGCGCCCGCCGGCCGCCGTCGTCGTAAAGGCGTTGCCCGGCCACCGTGCGCGGGGCAGAATCGAACCGACGGACGGAGCAGCCATGAGCGCGGGAACCACAAGCAGGGACAGCACGACGGCGGGTCCGGAGCACGTCGCGGACCGCCATGACGTGATCCGGGTGCAGGGCGCCCGGGTGAACAACCTGCGGGACATCAGCATCGAGATACCCAAGCGGCGGCTGACGGTCTTCACCGGGGTGTCCGGTTCAGGGAAAAGCTCGCTGGTGTTCGGCACCATCGCCGCCGAATCTCAGCGGCTGATCAACGAGACCTACAGTGCGTTTGTGCAGGGCTTTATGCCCTCCCTGGCCCGGCCGGAAGTTGACCTGCTGGAGGGGCTGACCACGGCCATCATCGTGGACCAGGAGCGGATGGGCTCCAACCCGCGCTCCACCGTGGGCACCGCCACGGATGCCAACGCCATGCTGCGTATTCTGTTCAGCCGGCTCGGGCAGCCGCAGATCGGCCCGCCCAATGCCTACTCCTTCAACGTGCCCTCCGTCCGCGCCTCCGGAGCCATCACGGTGGAGCGCGGAGACGGGAAAACCCGCGCCGAGAAGGCCGTATATAACCGGCTGGGCGGGATGTGCCCGCGTTGTGAAGGCACCGGGGCGGTCACCGACTTTGACCTCACCGCCCTGTATGACGATTCGAAGTCGCTGGCCGAAGGCGCCATCACCATTCCCGGCTACAGCATGGAGGGGTGGTTCGGCCGGATCTTCGCCGGGTCCGGGTTCTTTAATATGGACAAGCCGATTGCGAAGTTCGGCAAGCGGGAGCTGCATGATCTGCTCTGGAAGGAACCCACCAAGATCAAGGTGGAGGGCATCAACCTCACCTATGAGGGCCTCATTCCGAAGATTCAGAAGTCCATGCTGTCCAAGGATCCCGAATCCATGCAGCCGCACATCCGCGCCTTTGTGGAACGGGCCATCACGTTCAGCACCTGCCCGGACTGCGACGGCACCCGGCTGGCCCCGGAAGCGCGCTCGTCGAAAATCGGTGGCCTGAACATTGCCGATGTGTGCGCCATGCAGATCAGCGACCTGGCCGCGTGGGTCCGCGGCCTGAAGGAACCGTCGGTGGCCCCGCTGCTGGCCGGACTGCAGCAGCTGCTGGACGCCTTCGCGGAGATCGGGCTCGGCTACCTGTCGCTGGACCGGCCTTCGGGAACGCTCTCCGGCGGGGAGTCACAGCGGACCAAGATGATCCGGCACCTGGGGTCCTCGCTGACCGATGTCACCTACGTTTTCGATGAACCCACCATTGGCCTGCACCCGCATGATATTGCCCGGATGAACCGGTTGCTGCTGCAGCTGCGGGACAAGGGCAACACGGTGCTGGTGGTGGAGCACAAGCCCGAGACCATCGCGATTGCCGACCATGTGGTGGATCTGGGACCCGGCGCCGGCAGCGGGGGCGGCACGGTGACCTATGCGGGACCGCTGGAGGGGCTGCGGGAGAGCGGAACCCTGACCGGCCGGCACCTCGGGGACCGGGCGCGGCTGAAGGATTCGGTGCGCACGCCGTCGGCCTTTCTTGAGGTCCGCGGGGCGGACACCAACAACCTGCGCGACGTCGACGTCGACATTCCGCTCGGTGTGCTGACGGTCCTCACCGGTGTGGCTGGTTCGGGCAAAAGCTCGCTGATCTCCGGTTCCGTGTCCGGGCGGGAGGGTGTGGTGACCGTGGACCAAAGCCCCATCCGCGGGTCCCGGCGCAGCAACCCCGCCACCTACACCGGGCTGCTGGAGCCGATCCGCAAGGCCTTCGCCAAGGCCAACAACGTCAAACCCGCACTGTTTTCCTCCAACTCGGAGGGCGCCTGCCCCACCTGCAACGGTGCCGGCGTGATTTACACCGAGCTGGGCGTGATGGCCACGGTGGAGTCGGTCTGTGAGGACTGTGGGGGCCGGCGGTTCCAGGCCTCGGTGCTGGAATACCGGCTGGGCGGCAAGAACATTGCCGAGGTGCTGGCACTTTCGGTTGCCGAAGCCGAAGACTTCTTCGGTGACGGCGAAGCCCGCACCCCGGCGGCGCACAAGATCCTGACCCAGCTGGCCGGCGTCGGGCTGGGCTATCTGCACCTGGGCCAGCCGCTGACCACGCTCTCCGGCGGTGAGCGTCAGCGGCTGAAACTGGCCACGCACATGGGCGGCAAGGGCGGCATCTACGTCCTGGACGAGCCCACCACCGGCCTGCACCTGGCCGACGTCGAACAGCTGCTGGCACTGCTGGACCGGCTTGTGGATTCGGGTAAGTCGGTCATTGTGATCGAGCATCACCAGGCCGTGATGGCACATGCCGACTGGATCATCGACCTGGGTCCCGGTGCGGGGCGCGACGGCGGCACGGTGGTGTTTGAGGGGGCGCCGGCGGATCTGGTGGCGGACGGGTCCACGCTGACCGGGGAGCACCTGGCGGCGTACGTGGGCGGGTAGGTTTCTGCTGCCGGCTGGCGATTCTTCGACCGGTTTGGGAAATTTCGCCCACTTTATGGAAACTCAGCCGGTTTAAACCGTTCGATTCCTTCCAACCTGGCCGGTTTTTCCCAAACTGGTCGATTTCCCGGTGCGGACGGCCGGTCAGGACACCGGGGTGCGCGGGGCGAACATGATCACTGCCACCCCGGCCAGGCAGATCAGCGAGCCGGCGATGTCCCACCGGTCGGGCCGGAACCCGTCAAAGACCATGCCCCAGGCCAGCGAACCGGCCACGAACACGCCGCCGTAGGCCGCCAGGATCCGGCCGAAGTTCGCGTCCGGCTGCAGCGTGGCCACAAAACCGTAGAGGCCCAGGGCCATCACGCCCAGTCCGGCCCACCACCAGGCCCGGTCCTCCCGGACGGCCTGCCAGATCAGCCAGGCACCGCCGATTTCCGCCGCCGCGGCGAGGCCAAACAACAGCACGGTCTTTGCAATGGTCATGGCATCCATCCTGCCGTACCCGCGTTCACGGCAAATTGTCAGACGGGGGAGGCATGATCTGCTGCATGGGGGACAGATCGCGAATTTACGGGGATATTGGACAGCCCGCCGCCGGAGACGGGCCGGCGGACACGGGAAGCCGCAGGGCCGTGCTGCCGGAGCTGGGGCCGGGGCAGGTGTACATCATGAAGTCCGGCTGGGTATTCCACACCCGGGCATGCCAGATTGTCCGGCGGACCTGGGAGTTCAACCCGCCGGGGCTGCTGATTGTGGGTGCAGAGGGGGCCGAGGGGCGCCGGGATTGCGGCTCCTGCCTGGCAGGGCGAAAAGCGTCCGGCTGACGCAGCAACCGTCTGCCCGCGCCGGCA
The DNA here is from genome assembly GCF_059090185.1 of Arthrobacter sp. MDT1-49-2. NCBI lineage: Bacteria > Bacillati > Actinomycetota > Actinomycetes > Micrococcales > Micrococcaceae > Arthrobacter > Arthrobacter sp. MDT1-49-2. The sequence continues at coordinate 79,870 of NZ_JBNHFK010000010.1, read as the reverse complement.
GGCTGAAAGTCAGCGGCCCGCCAGCGGCCCGCCCGTGCCGGCAGGTTGAAAGTCAGCGGCCCGGCACCGACCGGGCCACCGGCCCGTCAGCGGGCCGCCGCCGGCCCACCCGGGACGGACCTCAATGTTGTGAGCTGTGTCATACGTCCCGTAGGGTGTTGACACCGCATGCGCCCGGCTGGCGAACCAGTGTCCATACTGCAACGCCCACCTTCCGAGCCGCGGCACCACCGGCACAACGAAGTGAGGACACGCGTGCAGTTCCACCATCACGGCTACGTATCCGGCGACCCGCGCGTTCAGCCCGCCGCAGGGGTCGGCGTCGACCGTCCGGCCGAGCTGCCCGACGAAATGGATGTGCTCATTGTCGGCACCGGACCGGCCGGCATGCTCACCGCGGCGCAGCTATCCCAGTTCCCGAACATCACCACGCGGATTATCGAGCGCCGGGACAGTCGGCTGGTTATCGGCCAGGCGGACGGCATTCAGGCCCGCAGTGTCGAAACCTTCCAGGCCTTCGGCTTCGCAGCGGAAATCACCGCCGAGGCGTACCGCATCACCGAGATGTGCTTCTGGCGGCCGGACCCCGAGGATCCGTCCCGCATTATCCGCTCCGGGCGTGCCCTGGATGATCCGCACGGGATCAGCGAGTTTCCGCACCTGATCGTCAACCAGGCCCGGGTGCTGGACTACTTCGCCCGGGTCATGGCCAACTCGCCTTCGCGCATGGCGCCGGACTACGGCTTCGAGTTCCTGGGCCTGGAGGTCGACGACGACGCCGAGTACCCGGTCACCGTCACCCTCCGGCGCACCGCCGGCCCGGATGAGGGCACCGAACGCACCGTGAAGGCCAAGTACGTGGTGGGCGCCGACGGTGCGCGCAGCCGGGTCCGCGAGTCCATCGGCTCCACCCTCAAGGGGGACAAGGCCAACCACGCCTGGGGTGTGATGGATATCCTCGCCAACACCGATTTCCCGGATATCCGCACCAAATGCGCCATCCAGTCCTCCAACGGCGGCAGCATCCTGCTGATCCCGCGCGAGGGCGGGCACCTGTTCCGCATGTACGTGGACCTGGGCGTGGTGCCGGAGGATGACAACGGAGCCGTCCGTAAAACCACCATTGACCAGATCATCGCCAAGGCCAACAGCATTCTGGCTCCCTACACGATGGATGTCCGGAACGTGGCCTGGCACAGCGTCTACGAGGTGGGCCACCGCCTCACCGACCGGTTCGACGACGTGCTGCCCGAGGATCTGGGCACCCGCACCCCGCGGGTGTTCATCACCGGGGACGCCTGCCACACGCACAGCGCCAAGGCCGGCCAGGGCATGAACGTGTCCATGCAGGACGGTTTCAACATCGGCTGGAAGCTCGGCCACGTGCTGGACGGCCGCAGCCCGGAGGCCCTGCTCTCCACCTATTCGGCCGAACGCCAGGTGGTGGCGAAGAACCTCATCGATTTCGACAAGGAATGGTCCACCCTCATGGCCAAGAAGCCGGAGGAATTTGAGAACCCCTCGGACCTGGAGGACTTCTACGTACGCACCGCCGAGTTCCCGGCCGGCTTCATGACCCAGTACACGCCGTCGATGCTGATTGCCGACCCCGCGCACCAGGAGCTGGCGTCCGGCTTTCCCCTCGGCAAACGCTTCAAGTCCGCCATGGTCCAGCGGGTCTGCGACACCAACCCGGTGCACCTCGGCCACCAGGCGGCGGCGGACGGCCGCTGGCGGATCTACGTTTTCGCGGACAACGCCTCCGCGGGCAGCACCTCGGCCGTTTCAGAGCTGGCGGACTGGCTGGAGACTGCACCGGACTCGCCGCTGGCCGCCACCCCGGCGGGCCTGGACCGGGATGCCTGGTTCGATGTGAAGGTCATCTACCAGCAGGAACATGCAGGCATTGACCTGATTCAGGTGCCCGCAGTGTTCAAGCCGCAGGTCGGCCCGTTCCAGCTCAATGACCTGTCCAAGGTCTACGGGCTGAATCCGGCCTCGGACATCTTTGCCGAGCGCGGCATTTCCCGCGACGGCGCCGTGGTGGTGGTCCGTCCGGACCAGTACGTGGCCAACGTGCTGCCGCTGACGGCCACCGCGGAGCTGGGGGAGTTCTTCGCCCCGCTGCTACCGGCCCGGCAGGCCCAGCACTAAAGCGGTCTCTCCGGCCGTTGACGACGGCGGCACCCGGGTGCCGCCGCCGTCGTCGTTCAGGGGTAACCCGGACCATGCCCGGAACTGAGAGACTTGCCGGTATGGATACCGCTGAAATTGCCTACGACTACGACGCCGCCGCGCAGCTCTGGGACGCCTATGCCGCCGCCTTTCCGGCCAGGGCGGCCGCCGCCGGGGAGTATACGGTGGAGGCCTTCGGTGATTCCCCGCAGATGGCCGATGAACTGCTGGCGCTGGTCCTGTCCGGCCGCAAGCGGGCCACCTCCTCCGACGTCGCCGGATATGCCGCCGACGGTGAACCGTTGCCGCGGATCGGCGTGCACTGGATTGTGTGTGACGGCGCCGGGGCGCCGCGCGTGATTCTGCGGACCACGGAACTGCGGCTTGGCACCTTTGACGACGCCGATGCGGCGTTTGCCCGCGATGAGGGCGAGGATGATCTCAGCCTGGACTCCTGGCGGCGTGAACACCGGAAGTTCTGGCAGCGCACCTCCGCGGCCCGGGGCGGCACCTGGTCCGAGTCCGACGAACTGGTATTCGAGCGCTTCGAGGTCGTCTGGCCTGCCGGGGGTTAGCTCCGGGTCGCCACCTGTTAGGCCGCCGCCTTCGCAGCGCGCACCCGCCGGCGCCGGTGGCTGTGCATGCGGGCATAGATCCTCGCCCGGCTGCCGGAGAGCGCCAGGATGAGCAGGATGTCGAAGGAATACCCGAAGAGGTTCGAGCCCAGCGGGACATCAGGTCCTGTCGTCACCACCGTGACAATCTGCAGGACAATGGCCACCGCGCTCAGGGACATGGCGGTGACCCGGGCAACGTTGCTGCCGCGCAGGATGAAGAGGGCAAGCACCGCCTCCACACAGGCAAAGACGGTCAGTGAGAAACTGGCGGGCGCATAGGTGCTGCCCATGTCTGCCAGCCCCTGGCTTTGCTCACCCAGCAGCTGCGTCACCCAGGGCGAGTCGGCAAACCGGGTCAGGAACGGCGAGGCCACGGTCAGGGCAGCCACACCGCGCAGGAACACCAGCACTGCGCCGAACACCACCGGCGCCGGCCGGTGGAGCGGAAGCCGGGACAAAGTGCTGATGCCGGTCCGGTTGATCGCGGCCAGTTCCTCCTGCTCACCGGCGGACTCCGGCACTCTGGCCAGGTCCACCACGGGGAGGTCGCCGTCGGTCGCAATGGTATCTCCGCCGCCGTTGCGGGAGTGATATCCGGTGGAGAAGTTCTTGATCACCTCAACGGTCACCTCCGGGGAGGTTTGCCGGAGGGACGAGACGAGATAGTCCCGCTCCGCGTCGATGTTCTTCCCGACCCGGTGGGTGACCTGCAAGGTGAACAGGGACAGCCCGACGGCGCGGTCAAAGGAGGCGGCCGCCAGCCAGTCCGAGGCAATGCCGCCGGGCAGCATCCAGCCTTCCGGGCAGCGCCAGAACCGGACGTGGTGGCGTTGCCGCGGATTGCCGTCCACTTCCTGTTCGTAGGCGAAATCCTGGTGCCGGCCAAAGAGCAGCAGCGGGCTCACCGGCGCGTTGGGGTAGCTGCGGTGCAGCAGGGTGGAGCTCACAATGCCCCAGCTGCTCGCCAGGGACACCGGGTCCGCCAGATGCCAGCCGGCCCGGCCGAGCGCTCCGCGCAGCTGCTCCTCGTTGCCCAGAAACGCGAGGTTGACGGCGTCGCCGAACAGGCCCGCATTGGTGCGGGTCCGGCCCATAAAGTAATCCGGAATGAAGATATGAGTGAGAATCCGGTCGATCCGGGGCAGCACCAGATAGGCCAGGGCCGCCCAGAACACCACCAGGAAGCCAATGTGGCCCAGCTCCAGCGATTCCTCCAGGAGCAGGACGGCAAACCAGATGGCTGCGAGCCCGCTGAAGGCGAAGAAAGCCTGGTCGATGACGGTGGCTGCCGTCGCGGACCCCTGACCGTCCTTTCCGTCCCCGGCGTCCGACTGTGTCATGAATCCACGCTGACCCGCGGCCCGGCCCTCGTCAATGCGCTCGCGCAGGTTCGGCGGTGCTGCCGGGCAAGGCATGCGGCACGGCGCGCTAGCCGGTGGGGATCAGGTACCGCAGCAGCCGGCCGCCGTCGTCGGCGTCCTTACCCTGTGGCACCCCGCCGGCCCGTTCGATGGTCCGCGCCGAGGCGGTATTGTCCGCCGCGCAGATCACCAGCACCTCTGCGAGCCCGAGGCGCCGCGCCTCAGGCAGCACGGCCCGCAGCGCCCACACGCCGTATCCCATGCGCCGGGCGGAGGGGCGGATACCGTAACCGATGTGTCCCGCCCGGAGCACCGCCTCGCCCTCCCCATGCCTCAGGCCGATGCCGCCCAGCACCGCACCGTCCGCCACGATCCAGCGGTAGGTGCACCCGGTGTCGCCGGCGAGCCGCTGCAGCCAGGCCGCGAACCCCTCCGGGGTGCCGGTGTCGTCACCGGGCAGGAGACCAAATCCGTCCTCGTGCAGGCCCGGACCCCACTCAGCATGCGCCTCACGCCACGCGTCCTGCAGCGCGGCCGAGGGGGCGGTCAGCTGGGGCATGCCGCCACTATAACGGCAGCTAGAACGGAAGGTTGGAGGCACTCAGGGGATGGACAATGAGCATCCCGGTGATTTTTCCGGAGCCGTTGTAGGCCACCCGGCCAATCCATTCCCCCGCCTCATGGTTCAGCTGCGTCTGTCCCACCAGGCCGCCGCCCAGCAGCTGGTTGATCTGCTGCAGCACTACGTTGCGGCCGTCGGCGGTCTGGATGACGGTGTCCGAGAGCGATTCCAGTGCACCGGTCTGCTGCACCACGCCGTCCCAGACCTCCATGACCTTCTTTTTGGTGAGCGTGCGCGAACATGTGAACGTCATCAGCGCCTTGACCCCGGCGTAGTCGCCCTTGCTGAGCATCCGGAAGACCTCTTCGGTGCGTTCCTCGAGATTTACCACGGGCTTGGCCATAAGTTCTCCTCCTGTTTCAAGTGCCGCTGCCGAGCCGAACCGTTTGAACGCGGCCTGCCGGGAAACCCCCAGCGCCTCGCCTATGAGCTGCCAGGACACTCCGGCTGCCCGGGCCGCGTTGACGGCGGAGCGCAGGTGCGCCTCGGCTGCCCGCTCAATGCCGACGGCGACGGCGACGGCGGCAGCTGCGTTCGGGGCGGCTGCTGCGTCGGGGGCGTCGTCGTCGTTAGTACCCGTGGCCGTGTCCGGGGCGCCGTCGTCGTCGTTAGGGCCGGCGGTCGTCTCCGTGCTGGCGGCGAGCCCGTGGGCCTGGTCCACCAGGCGCATGAGTTGCGCCAGGGGGTTCTGGTCCGGAAATTCCATGCCCTCAACCTACGGTGTGCATGTGATTTGTCAACCCATAGATGACATCTCACGGGTTTGTGACGGCAGGAGCGGATCGAGTCTGCAATATTTACCGTTTTCGGCTTCAAAACCTGCATATTTTGCAGACTCGATGGCAGGGCGCCGCTGGGCATACCGGAATCTCCTTCGCTGGAGGCGGTCCCGGCCCGAGTTGCCCCCGGCATCCGGGCGTGCGACCGTGGAAGGGAGGCCGCGACACGGTCTCCCGGACGAGGGGTGCCGTACCCGGTGTGCGACAAGACGGCCCGTGGGAGATTGTTATGTCATGGATTGTCCTGGTGCTCTCCGGTGTCCTGGAAGCGGTCTGGGCCACGGCCCTGGACAGGTCGCAGGGATTCAGCCGGTTCTGGCCCTCGGCCATTTTCGTTACCGCCCTGGTGGCCAGCATGGCCGGGCTGGCCTTCGCCATGCGGGAACTACCGCTGGGCACCTCGTATGCCGTCTGGGTGGGGATCGGCGCCACCTTGACCGTCGTTTATGCCATGGCCACCGGTGCGGAATCGGTGTCCCTGCTGAAGATCCTCTTCCTAACGATGATTGTGGGCGGTGTGGTCGGGTTGAAGTCGCTGCACTAGGCAAGTTCCTGCCCTGAGTGGCCCGGGCTGCCGCGGAGCGGCGGGACCCGCAGCAGCCGGCCGGGCAGGTAGATTCTTAGGTGAACCGCAGCCCCACCGCCGAAAGAGGAACAATGTCCGCTTCGAAATCCATGCTTCCCCTGCAGATCGTGACGCTGGCCCTGGTGCTGCTGTCCTGCGTGATGACCGCGATCGTGGGCTACTGGGTGGCTTGCGGCATTCTGGCGCTAACTGCCGTGCTCAATGTCATCAGCATGGTCCTGTACCACCGCTCCCGCGCAGGGGAAGCCGCCCGGGAATCAGCCCGGCCTGCCAAGGAAACAGCGGCCGTCTAGGTCTGAGGGCCCGGTGTTCGCCGGCGTTTCCGCCCGGCACCCCTCGCAGCTTGTGCCTTTGTCCGTAAGAATGAACGGCACACCTGCCCGCCAGCCACCAGGAGCCGACGCCATGACCAAGTATCTGATCTCCTTTCCCAGCAGCGCCATGATTGTTCCGCAGCAGGAGCTGCAGGCCGTGGCGGACGCCGCGCACGCCGTCATGCAGGAAGCCAAGGACGCGGGCGTCTATGTGTTTGGCGGCGGCATCGATGAGAGTGTCCCGCCGGTGATGGTCGACGGCGAAGGGACCGTCATTGACGGCACCTATCCGCAGACACGGCAGATCGAGGGAGGCTATTCGGTGCTGGAAGTGCCGACCCGTGAGGCGGCACTGGAATGGGCCGCGAAGTTCGCCGCTGCCTGCCGGTGTGCGCAGGAAGTGCGCGCCTTCGCTTACGATCCCGCCGCCTGACGTCCGCCGGTCCGCTCCAACCCTTTAACTACCGGCGGAACCGGTGTTAGCTGGAGGAACGGATTGACTGCTGCCGCCCTTGCGCGAAGGAGATCGACATGACGGAGAAGCTCCACAAATTTGCGGATCTGTATCGGGAACAAGGGCCGTGGTGCGCCGCCTACGTTGACGCCGCTGCCGGAACGGTGGAGGCCAAGGAAGCCGCCGAGGTCCGTCCCGGGGATATCCTCGCAGCGCTGGCCGCGCAGGGGGCACCGCAGGAGGACCAGCGGGCGATGGAAAGCGCTGTGGATCCTGCGTACGGGCTGCCCGCCCCGATCTCGCGTTTTGTGCTGGTCCGGCAGGGCGGGGTGGAACTGAACGAGCTGCTTCCCGGCCCGATGGTGTCCCCGCAACAGGTGTCCGTTGGCCCGGTGCCGGATCTGCTGCCGCTGCTCAAGCACCGTCCCGAGGAATTCCCCTACATCGTTGCCGATGTTTCCCGCGAGGGAGGCGAGATCCGCCTCGAGTATGTCGGCCAGCCCGGCCCTCCCTCTGTGGAAGGCGTCGAGGGTTCCACTGAGGACATCCACAAAGTGTCCGGCGGCATCTGGGGGCAGGACAAGATGCAGCGCCGCACGGAAGAAGTCTGGCGCCGCAACGCCGAAGATATGGCCGAACAGATTGACCGGGTGGTGGACAGCAGCGGTGCCCGGCTGATTGTGCTTGCCGGCGATGTCCGCGCCCGGGGGCTGGTGCAGGAACAGTTGGCGGAGGCGCACAAGCCGTTGGTCAGCATGATCGATTCCGAGCCCCGCCCCGAAGACTCCCACCAGCAGGCTTTCCAGGATCGGGTTATGGAGCGCGTTGCCCTGCAGTGGGCGGCCGAACAGGACCAGATCATGGACCGGCTTGCCCTGCAGGAAGGGCAGGCCAACCCGGAATCCGCCTCAGGTGTAGGGGCCGTGGTCACTGCTCTGCAGCAGGCGCAGGTGGAGGTGCTGATCCTCAATGACAGTGCGCTCGCCGACAGGCAGATGCTGGCCCTGGGTGCCGAGCCGTGGCTTGCCACCGCGGAGGAACAGGCCCTCGGCGCCGACGTGCTGGGCCATGTGTCCGCCTCGTCAGCCATGCTGCGCGCGGCGTCACTGACGGACGCCAGCCTGCTGCTGGTGCCCGACGGCGTGCTGCCGAGCGGCACCGATGTCGCCGCGCTGCTGCGCTGGCCCACCGGACCCGCGGCCCCGGGCGCGGCCTGAAGCAAGGACGACGCCGGCGGCCGACGCCGGCCGGCGCCGGCTCCCGGCGTCCGGTTAGGTGCGCCGGACGGCCTGAACGACGACGTCGCGCAGGGTGACCGGCGATCCGTCGGGGGCGGTGAGGGTGCGGGGGTGTTCCTCGGCCAGGTCGATGGTCCATTCGGCCGGATCCAACAGTGCCCGGATGCTGGCCGAGGTGACGACGGCTTCCTCCGGCGGATGATGCCCGTGCGCCGTCGTCGCCTCCGGATCATGGGCATGCCCCACGATAAGCAGGGTGCCGCCCGGAGCCACCCAGTCCGCGACGCGTGCGTAGAAGTCCAGCTGCGGCATCGCCGGGTGGGCATAGTTGGTGGTGACCAGGTCAAAGCCCCGGCCGGGTTCCCAGGACGTCAGGTCTGCCTCCACCCACGCCACGCTCCCGGAGAGGGGCTGCGCCTCGGCCCGCCGGGCCGCCGCTGCGAGGGCCGACGCCGAGACATCCGCACCGGTCACGTCCCAGCCGCGGGCGGCGAGTTCCACGGCCTCGGCGCCGGTCCCGCACCCTGCATCCAGGGCGGTGCCCGCCGGGAGTTCGGCCGCAACGCGGGCCACGTAGGGGTTGGCGGGAGTCTCGTGGCCGGCGGCCGGATCAGCGTCCGGTGCCGCGTGCCAGTGCTGCTCCCAATAGTCCTTATCGAAGCTGTGGTCCATGGTTTCAGCGTAGCCGGGTAAAGCGACTACTTCCCGCTGAACACCGGGAACCGGCTGGACTGTCCGTAGTCGTTGATGCGCAGCCGCCACAGCGCGTTGAGGTCCTCGTCGGAGATGCTGAAGTCCACCTGCGCGTTCTCCTGCATATGGTCAGGATTCGCCGTTTTGGGCAGTGCGACCGTACCCAGCTGCAGGGCATACCGGATGCACAGCTGGGGGACCGTTGCCGAGTAATGCGCGGCTATCTCGGCGACGTCTTCGTTCTCCAGGATCTCCCCGTGGGCGATGGGGGAGTAGGCCTCAATGAGGATGCCCTCCAAGGTGCAGTAGGAAAGGAGATCATCCGGGGTATTGCCCACGTGGAACAGCACCTGGTTTACCTGCGGAGCCACCGTGCAGACCGAGAGGATGTTCGCCACATCGGACTGTTCGAAGTTGGAGACGCCGATGGAGCGGAGCTTGCCCGCCTGCTGGGCTTCCTCCAGCGCCCGCCAGGCCGCCCGGTTGCCCTCGGCATAGCTGCCGCCGCGCCAGTCGTTCCAGGGCTGGGGTGCGTGGATCAGCATCAGGTCCAGGTAGTCCAGGCCCATCGTGGCCAGGGACCCGTCGATGGCGGCCACGGCGTCGTCGTAGTCCTTGATCTCCGCCGCCAGCTTGCTGGAAACAAACAACTCATCGCGGGGAACCCCGCCCGTGCGCACGCCCTCGCCCACCCCGTGCTCGTTGCCGTAGGCCTGGGCAGTGTCAATGTTTCGATAGCCGATCTCGACGGCGTCCCGGACCGCCTGCGCCGCGGCGCCGTCGTCAATAAACCAGGTGCCCAGACCCAGCTTCGGAATGGACCGGCCGTTGGTCAGGGTGTACGTCTCATCCAGGATCATGGTTCCGGCTCCTCGCCGATCAGCGGAACACGCTCTTGACTGCCATGGTCCCGCAGTCCGCGGGGAAGGGGAACGGACGCCGGGAAGTCCGGCCGGAGGTCGGGAACATCAGGTCCCGTGGACCGGAGCGGCCAGCCGGGAGCGCTAGCCGGTGAGATCGCTGCCTGAAGGCAGGAAACGGCGAGATCATCGCCTCCTCCGAGAGCTACAAGTCCAAGGCATCGGCGCTGAAGGGAGTGGAATCCGTCCGCCATAATTCCGGTGCCCCCGTCAGAAGCCGCCGGCCTTGTCCTGGTACACCTCGAATTTTGCTGCCATGACTGCCTCGCTTGAATCGGATTCGTTTCCCGCACGGCGGGGACGGCACGGCGTGCGACCGCCCGACGTCGGGACGCGGCTCATCCAGCGTATTCCGGCACGCGCCGGATGGACCCGGCCTGCGGCAAGTTTTTCCCGGCTGCTGGCGGGCGCTGCTGGCGGGCGCCGCGGCGGAGTGCCTGCGAAGGGCAGGCCACCTGCACCGCTGTGCGCCGACTACCCGTGTGCACTCCGGGTCAGCCAGCAATAATCGCATTCCCGTGCAGGAAACGGGTACCGCCGCCGGGTATTAATTCACCGGCCGCGGTGCACGTTCCCCGCATCGGAAAACCGAAGGCCAGTCAATCTTGGGGATGAAATGAGCCAGACGATACAAACGCAGAGCGGGCGAAGTGACCTGCCCGGCCGGACAGCAGAGCGGCAACCAGAATCGACGCTGTGGTCCATCCTGACCATCGAGTCAACGGCACCCGAACCGGGGTACAGGGACTGGGGTGATGACATCATCCGCCATATTGCCGCCCCGCTGAGCGCCCAGGCACGCAACTGGGGAGGACGGCGGTTCGGATTTACCCGGACCCTGGACCCGGACCGTCCTGCGGTGCATCTGCACGTGAGTGCCGCCGAGGACGTGGTTGGACGCGTGTGGAAGTTTGCCCGCGCGCTGGCGGAGGGGAAGGAGGATATCCCGGGGCTGATCAAGTTCTCCGTGCCCACGAACATCGTGTATCCGCCGCCTCCCGGAGAAGCCGTGCCTGAGCTGATGGAAGCCACGTTTGCCCGGTTCGGCGGGCATCACGGAGTGAAACTGGTGGCGGAGGTGTCCGAGTTGTCTGCTGACCTGGCCATCTGGGCAGTGAACCGCTTTCCACGCCCCAGCATGCGCTCCACCCTGGCCGCGCTGCTGCTCTTCGATACCGCCCACGCCATGATGCGAGGTCCCCGGTCCGCCGTCTGGCCGGACCGCAGAGCCGTCAGCTGGGACTTTTACTGGAATGCCCATCTGCAGTCCTGCATCGGAGCCTCGGGCCAGGCGGCCGAGCACGTTCGAGCGGCGATGGTGGCCCGGATTGCGCCGCGGATCATGCCGGCCCACCGGGTGATGGCCGCCCTTGCTTCCGAGCCGGCCGTGGCTCTGTGGCGCAATCGCTGGATGCAGGCCATCGATCTGTATCTGTACCGGGCGGACAAGCAGCGGATCAGCCGCAGTGCGCAGCGGCTGACCATGGCAGCGAGCGGGCTGCTGCTCAACCGGATGGGCATAGCCGCCCGCGAAGAGGCGAATCTCGGACTCTATGCACGGGCCTGGAGCAAGGAAGCCGAAGCCTACTATTCCGGCGAGAAGTAACCCGTCCCGAAGGCCCGCCGGACTCTTCCGGCGGGCCTTCTACGGGGCACCGGCCGCCGCCGGATAGGTTCCGGCACCGGCGGGAGGTCAGCTTCCGGCGGCTGGCATCTCCTGCTGTGCACCGCGACGCCGAGTTCAACGCCGGACTGGACGTCCTGCTGGACGGGGGCGAGGCCCTGCGTCCCGCCTGGCGGGCCGGGTAACCAAGGCAGAGCCAGCGGGCCCGGAACGATCTCCGGACTACAGCGCATCTTCCGAGGATTTCGGGCGCGGGTCCGGGTTCTTCCATCCGCCCCGGTGCGTCATGGACGGTTCGACCGGTTCCGGTGCTTCCCGTACGACAATCAGGATGGTGGCAAGGGGCCCCAGCAGGATGGATAAGAGGAACCAGATCCAGCGGGAGCGGTTCTTCTGCTCGGCAAGGCCGGCATTGATCAGCGCCACCGTGAACCAGAAGGTGCCGGAAGTAACGTAATTGTCCATCGGCCCACCCTAGCCGCACGTTGCAATGTGCCCGGTCGTGGCCGTCCAGAGCGTTGACCACCAAGGTCGGTCTTGCCCGGTGAAACTGGTTGGCTCCGAGGTGGGATCACACGATCTTGAGCCGGCGCGGCGGCCCGGCCGGAAGCTCAGCGCGGATCGCGTCGTCGACCGTCACCCGTCCGCCGCTCAGTACGATGCCCATGATGCCGGTCTTCCGCACGGTTTTCCCTTTACCGTCGCGGGGCAGCACCCCCTTGAGCAGCCCGGGCTGGAACCGGTCAATCTGCCGGCAGGGGTTCCGCAGGCCGGTGACCTGGACCACGGCGTCGGCTCCGATCCGCAGGAGGGTCCCCTCCGGCAGGTTCAGCAGGTCGATGCCGCGGGTGGTGATGTTTTCCCCGAGGTCCCCGGGACGGACGTGAAAGCCGTCCTGCTCCAGTTCGTCGAACAGTTCCGCCTGGATCAGGTGCACCTGCCGCAGGTTGGGCTCCGCGGGGTGCGACTTCTTCCGAAACACGTGCTGCACCGTGGTCCCGGCATGCGCGTCTCCGTCAACGCCGAGCCCTTCCACCAGCAGCACCGAGTCCACGCGGTCCTTGCTGAAGTTGTGCTTGCTGCTCTGACTGACGGAGAGCACCCTCGAAGCCGTTGTGTTCTCCGCGGCAGCATTCTCCTGGACTGCAGGTTCAGTCGCTGGATTCCGGCTGGACGTCATGCAACTGATCATTCCATGTTTCGGGGCCGCCTCGCCGGTGTTTCCCGGGCCGCGGCCCTGTTGTTGGCGGGCAGTACTGCGGATAATTGACGCTCACCAGAGCGACACCGCATCCGAGCCGGGAGCAGCCATGTACCTTGCGGAGAACAGTGTGGGAATCGGCCCGTGGTCCGCCAATGTGGGACCGTTTGCCATCATCATCCTGATCGCCCTCATCGGGCTGGTTGTCTATTACGTCCGCAAGCGTGACTGACCGCCGCTGTCGGGACAGGCCGAGGCACACAGCCCGCCGGCCGTCACCAAGCGCTCGCCGTCACCAAGGGCTCATTCCTGCAGGTGCGCCTGCAGGTAGCGGCCGGTGGAGCTGGCAGGATCCGCCGCGACGTCCTCGGGGGTGCCGGCGTCGACAATCCGGCCGCCGGCCACCCCGCCGCCGGGACCCAGGTCAATCACGTAATCCGCGTTGGTAATCAGGTCCAGGTCGTGTTCGATGACCACGATCGTTGCGCCCTGTGCCAGCAGCCGGTCCAGCACTCCGATCAGGACCCGGGTGTCCAGCGGATGCAGCCCCACGGACGGTTCGTCCAGGACAAACAGGGTGCCGGACTGGTCCTTCCCCAGCTCACCGGCCAGTTTCAGCCGCTGCGCCTCGCCGCCGGACAGGGCCGGAGTATCCTCGCCCGGGGTCAGGTAGCCCAGTCCCAGATCGATGAGGGTCTGCAGTTTCCGCCGGATCTTCGGCCGCTTCTCCAGTGCCGTCCGCGCCTCCCGGACCGTGAGCCCGAGCAGGGCCGGCAGGGAGAGTTCCCCGCGGGCGGTGTCCAGCAGGATTGCATCGGCGGGGGGGGGCGTACCGTGTCCCGTGGCAGTCGGGGCAGGGGATGTCGACGTCGGGCAGGAACTGGACGTCCAGGACCACCTGGCCGGTGCCCTCGCAGCGCGGGCAGCGCAGGGACCCGGTGTTGTAGGAGAAGTCCCCGGCCGTCAGCCCGCGTTCCCGCGCGGCGTCGGTGGCGGCGTAGGCGCGGCGGAGGTCGTCCAGGATCCCGGAGTAGGTGGCCACTGTGGAGCGGATGTTCACTCCGATGGGGGTGGCATCCACCACGTCCACCCGGGTGATGCCGGCCGGATCGATGGAGCGGACGTGCTCCATCAGCGCGGCGGCATGTTCCGCGGCGGTGAGGGCCGGAACCAGGCTGTCCAGGACCAGGGTGGTTTTGCCGGAACCGGAGACCCCGGTGACCGCCGTGAGGCGGTTCCTGGGGACGGCGACGTCGAGGGCGGAGACGGTGTGCAGCGGGGACGTGGCGAGGCGGAGGGTCCCTTGGCTGTACATGTCCGCGGCGGCGGCGCGCTCGCGCACCACCGCACCGGTTCCGCCGCGCAGGAACGGGCCGATGAGCGACGCCGGGTCGGCCTCGATGTCCGGCAGCGTGCCGGCCGCGATGAGTTCCCCGCCCTCGGCGCCGGAACCGGGCCCCAGCTCGATCAGCCAGTCCGCCTCGCGCAACACCTGCACGTCGTGATCCACCAGCACCACCGAGTTCCCGCCGTCGAGCAGGTCACGCATGACGCCGATGAGTCCTTCCACGTTCACCGGGTGAAGGCCGATGGACGGCTCATCCAGGACGTAGAGGACACCGGTGGTTTCGTTGCGCACCGCACGGGCGAGCTGGACCCGCTGGCGCTCGCCGGTGGAGAGGGTGGCGCCGGCGCGGTCCAGGCTGAGGTAGCCCAGACCGAGCTGGATCAGCCGGCGGGCCATCCCCTGAAACTGGGAAATGATCATCCGCGCCATGGAGTGCATGTCCGCCGGCAGGGTGCCAACGACGCCGGGTACCCAGGTGAGTGCTACGTCCAGGGTTTTGGCGGTGGCTTCGGCCAGGTTGAGGCCGGCCACCTGGGTGCCGAGGGCCGCGGGGGAGAGCCGGGTGCCGTGGCAGGCGGGGCAGGGCCCGGACCGGACGAAGCGGTTGATGCGGGCCAGTCCCTTTTCACTGGTGGCGTTGTTCATCGCCTCCCGGACGGCCAGGCGGGCGTTGCGGTAGGTGAAGTTCAGTTCGAACAGCTTGCCGCTTTTGGACGGGACGCTGATGTGGCGTTTCTCCTCGGGGCCGTCCAGCACAATCTGCCGTTCGCGCTCGGTCAGGTCGGCGTAGGGCACGTCGGTGCGCACGCCGAAGTCCGCCACGACCTGCGGCATCACGCTCAGGCCGAACATGCCCCACGGAGCCACCGCGCCGTCGTTGATGGATTTCGACGGATCCGGGACCAAGGCGGCGTCGTTAATCTCCCGGACGGTGCCGGTGCCCTCGCACACCGGGCACGCGCCGTCGGAGTTAAAGGCCAGCGATTCCGCGCCGGGCGGGCGGAACTCCGCCCCGCAGACCGGGCAGACCAGGGGCTTTCCGCGGCGACGTCGATGGTGGGGTCCAGCCGGTGTCCGTTGGGGCACAGGTGGGAGCCGAGCCGGGAGAACATCACGCGCAGCACGTTCAGCAGTTCGGTGGAGGTGCCGAAGGTGGAACGCACCCCGGGCACGCCGGGCCGCTGGTGCAGGGCCAGGGCGGCGGGGACGTGGCGCACGGAGTCCACGGACGCGCGGGCGGCGTGCGACATCCGCCGGCGGGTGTAGGTGGACAGCGCCTCGATGTACCGGCGGGAGCCTTCCGCGTACAGCACCCCCATGGCGAGCGAGGACTTCCCGGACCCGGAGACCCCGGCGACGGCGACCAGCCGGTCCAGCGGAACGTCGACGTCCACGTCCCGAAGGTTGTGCACCCGGGCGCCGCGGATCTGGACGGCCGACGACGGCGGGGCGGCTGGGTTTGTATCGGCCATGGATCCTCCGTGGGAATCGAAGGGACGCCTACCCGGCTGGCGTTATGGGTCCACGCTACCGGGTTTTGCGGGTTGGCCTGTCGGATGAGCGCGATTCCTGTGGAAGGGCATCACAGGGGTTTGACGTCGGGCAGGACGTGCTCTTTTGCCTTCGCCAGAGCGTGTTTCGCTACACCGAACGATTGCGTTGTGATGAATCCCCTCACCCGGCCAACCACGCCACTGAAGTTCGGTCCGCCGTTGAGCCCTCAACGAGTGGGTACGCCGGCTGCGTCGACGGAGAAGCTCTCAATGACCTTGTCGGTGGCGGTCTCGATGATGACCACCGACTGGCCGGCCATGCCGGGTCCGGCACCATTTTCCTCAGGGCCGTGCAGGTCGCTGACGCCGTGATCCTGCCGGACGAGGATCACCTATCCCACGTGACGGCTCCCGAAGAGCCGCCGCACGCCGTCATCTTCGATGGATTCGTCCGCGCGGTTGGTGGCCGCGGCCAAGCCTGTGTTCAGCAGTACCGGTCCTGGTCATGCTGATGGACTGCTAAAAACGCCGTTCGATCACGCCTTCGCTGTCGGTGCCCTGAAGGTATTTGCGAAGGGCCGAGGCGACGTCAAGCTGTTCACGGGCGGTGAGGATGGAGGCTGTGTGAGCCTCAAGTCCTGCTTCGATGTCCTGTAGGTGTGGAACCAGTTCGGCACCGGCCTCGGTCAGCTCCAGCTGGACGGCGCGCCTGTCGGAGGGGGAGGGACGGCGGTGCACCAGACGCCGCGTGACGAGCATGTCGACGATTCGACTGGGGCTGCCCGCTTCACACACGATCATTTCACCCAGGCTCCTTAGGGTAAGGGGGCCGAACGAGTGAAGTACGAGGAGAATCTCGGCCTGGGCGGGGGTTAGCTCCAGCGGTGCCAGCAGTTTGATCAAGGCTCGGTTACCTTCGCGCTGAGCAGCCAGCACGAGGTAGCGAAGCTCTGAAAAAGCGAGGGCCCTGTCGCTGCCTGTGGCTCGTGAAGCTGGAGGGCTCGTCATTGATTCTCCTGGGGGAAGGTCGCGCATAAGCTTGGACGGCTCAGAAAACGATAACATGTCATCTTTTTCTGCTTCACGCTGTTACACGGGTGCTGGCTCCTTCGCGGCTATGGAAGTCTCCGCTTCGAACTGGCGTGCTTTTCGTGCCCCCAAGACCCGCGGGCCCATGACACGCAGGACACTGGGCATGATGAACATCCGCACAACAACTGCGTCCAGGACAACAGCTATGGCAAGCCCGATTCCGATCTCCCGAACAATGCTGATCTGAGCTGAGGAGAACGAGGCGAAGACGGCGACCATAATGATGGCGGCACTGTTGATCATCGACCGGGTGCCCTGCACCCCTAAGGTGACGGCTTCGGAGAAGGGCTTGCCGTATCCGAAAATCTCAACAATGCGGGAAATGATGATGACCATGTAATCCATGGACAACCCGAACATCACGGCAAACAACAGGATGGGCGTGACCGAGTTCAGCGGCGCTTCGGTGGTCAATCCCAGGAGGCCTGTGAGCAAGCCCAGGCTTGCCAGCACCACTAGCGTGTTGAAAAGCAGCGCCAAGATGGGAAGTATCAAGGAGCGGAAGGCGAAAGCAAGCATTACGAACGTGAGTGCAAACACCAAACCGGCGATCAGGGGGATGGACTCAATAAGCGTGTTGTCGAAGTCCACGCCTTGGGCAGTCGCTCCGGTCACCCCAACCGTGTATCCGGCTGCAGTATCAGCCATGTTGCTGCGCAGATTGCTCACGAGTTCGTGTGCGTCGACGGAGTCAGGACTTCCTGAGGGGTCTACCAAGATGCGGGTGACGTAGCGGCTGTTCTCGTGGGTCCACATCTCTGCGGCGCCGGCGACCCCGGCGGGAGTGAGCAATGCTTTGGAAAGTTGCTCAATTGTTCCGCCGCTGCTCGTTACCGAGGTGACCGTGGAAACACCGGCATGGGATTCGGCATAGTCGCTGATGCGATCCACTTCGGCCAGGACATTCGGCAACGGTTCGGTATCTGGGGCGCTGAGGACAACCTGTAGTGGAAACAGCCCCTTGTGGCCAATGTTCTGCTCGATGGTCTCGAGCCCGGAGCGGGCAGGGTCTCCCACGGGCAGGACCGTTGCGCTTGCCACCGGAGATTGAAGGGAAATTCCCAGAATAGGGAGGGCGGCCAGGAGCATTGCGGCAATTCCGACTGTTGCCAGAATGCCTGGGTGCTTGCCACCGGCCGGGCCGAGGGTCCTGGTAGGCCGGGACCAGGCGGGAACTCGGATGGTGCCCCATCCGATCCGATGCCCGAGGAGGCTCAAAGCCGCGGGCAGGACAGTGATGCTTAGGGCAATCGCGATCAGAGTGACAATCACGCCACCCAGCGCAATGCTCGTGAATGCCATGACATTTGGGATGAACAGTGCCATCAGAGCAACGGCAACGGCAATACCGCTGAAGATCACGCTGCGTCCGGCCGTTGCCGAGGCTGCGGCCAACGCTGCTCCGGCTGAATTACCGCCGTCGACCTCTTCGCGGTAGCGCTTGATGATGAACAGTGAGTAATCGACGGCGACCGCCAATCCGATCATGGACACAATGTTTGAGTACAAGATCGATATATCGGTAAAGAGCGTGGCGATGTAGCCGATGGCGCTGGCCAGGGCTAGGGCCGTTCCAGCCATAAGCAGGGGGACGAGGGCTGAGGCAACGGAACGGAAGACGAGCAGAAGTACGATGATCAAGAGTGGAAAAACGATTAATTCCGCCCGGATCGCGTCCTCTTTTGAGTGCACGTTGAGCTGGTAATCCAAGGCTGCCTGGCCGGTGACATAGACGGAGGCGCCGGGGACTTTGTCCTCAACGGTTTTCTGTAGGTCTGGGACCTTGTTCTGAACTGAGGTGTTGTCTCCCGGGAAGCCTGCCATGATGAGCGCAGTTTTCCCGTCAGCTGAGAGGAAATCCTTGTTCTCGGCGGGTGTCCGAATAGTAGTGGCGCCCGCGTCCTTCAGCGACCGGGTTAGCTGCGGGAGGCTGGAATCGCCAAGCCGATCGGGCGCGTCGACTGCGATCAACAACTGGTTGGGTTCGTCGCCGAACGCTTCTTCCACTATTTCCTGTGTTACCAAGGCCTCCGCTCTTGGATTCGTGAAACCTCCAGCTGACAGTGCTGCATCCAGCTGCAGGGCAAAGGGAGCGGCAGCGGCCAGTATGAGCAACCAGGCAATGAGCACGGACTTGGGGTGTTTCAGTGCAGCGCGGGTAACACGAAGCATGGACGGTCCTTTGAGAGCAGGCAGTGATACATGACGTGACATACATGATGTGTCATGTATATGGGTCTGTCAATGATTCACACCTGAGGAGGGCAGTGGCTGCGCCGGAATGTCAGCAGGAGAGTGCCGCCCGTGGCCGCCTTCCTGCCTGGGTCATCATGGGATGCCTAATTACGGGCAGGTAAAACGTTCCGCTATTTCGTTGACAACCCCCAACTGGCACTGCATTATCCATGTTGGATCAATTATTGAGCCAACATGGATATGCCAGGCGAGACGTAACGTCTGGATCCCATACTCAAGAAGCAGATAAGCCAGGGGGAAAAGATGACCATTGAAGTTCAGCGGGAGAGCGCTTTCTCGTCGCTCGCCACCAGCGCAGAAGCGATCGCAGCTATCGGACGAGGCGAAATAGTCGTCGTTGTTGACGATGAGGACCGAGAAAATGAGGGAGACCTCGTTGTTGCCGCTGAGTACGCGACCCCCGCGGTCGTCAACTTCATGATTACCCACGGCAAAGGCCTCGTTTGCCTGACCCTGACGCCTGAGCGTGCGCGCGATCTCGCGTTGCCGCCAATGGTAGTGAGCAACCAAGACCACATGAAGACGGCCTTCACTGTCAGTATCGACGGCACCCCTGAAAATGGTGTGACTACGGGAATCTCCGCAGCCGAGCGATCCAAGACGATCCAATTGGCAGTGCGGGGATCGGCTACCGATTTGGCCCGCCCGGGGCACATGTTTCCGCTGATCGCCCGCCCAGGCGGAGTCTTGGAACGCAACGGCCATACTGAAGCCTCTGTTGACCTCGCACGTTCCGCCGGGTGCTACCCGGCGGGCGTCATCGTGGAAATCGTGGGGGACAACGGTGAGATGCTGCGCATGGATGACCTCGTGCGATTTGCACGAAAGCACGGGCTCCTCATCACCACCATTGAGATGCTTCGGGATCACCTGCGGGCTGCTGTATGAGAGGTAAGGACCTAGTCCGTGCGACAACTTTTCCATGGGTCCGCCGGCAGGTTCTGAACCATATTGGCACCATCGAGGGGCTCGAGAATATTCCGGCCGAGGGGGCTTTTGTACTCGTACCGAACCATTCGAGTTACTTCGACCATTTCATAGTCGAATTTCTTTTGCACTCAGTGCGGGGCACCCCGACGTGGTTCCTTACGAAACAGGAAAGCTTCGAGAAGCTCCTCATCCGGGTATGGACCGAAGCCTGGTACGGAATTCCGGTGGACCGGGATCGTCCCACGGCCAATACCCTGCGGAGCATCCAGAGCGTTCTGGCCAACGGCCAGGTGCTGTGCGTCTACCCCGAAGGTACCCGGGGCGACGGAGAGACCCTGTTGCCATTCAAATCGGGAGCATTCCGTTTCGCCTTGAACGGCTCGGTTCCAGCCATCCCGGTGGGAATGGTCGGAGCCCACACAGTATTGGCCAAAGGGGAAAAGCGTTTTCGCAACGGTCGCGTCCACGTTGCAATCGGATCTCCCATCCTTCCTCGGGAAGGCGAGTCAAAACGGCGGCAAGCCGAGATCATGGCGGCGGAATCCCGGGATGCCATCGAGCTCCTCCTTGAAAAGGCTAAGCTCAACGCTGACCGTAAAAACGGGGATAGCCTGGGCTTCGGCGGTGCTGCTCTGGTAGATCGCCTCGTCACAGCGAACCTTGACGATAAGTCCAGATTGTCCCGCGACACGGCGGCCCGGCTCAAATACTTGCTGCGCTTGTTCCGGCGCAGTGCGCCCGACAATCAGGACCTGCAGGTTCAATCTCTTCGGCTGCTGGGATTACGTGCCCTTGATGCACCGTTTCTCGTGAAGGCTTTCCACTCGGTAAGGGTAGGCAGAGGTGCCAGGAAAGTCCTCGCTGCAGCCCCAGATCACAGGGACGCACATTACCTCCTGGGCAGATGGCACCTCGCGGCCCCCAAGGTTTTCGGAAGCAGCACTGCGTCCGCCGTTGTGCATTTCAAGGCCTCGGCTGCAAGTTCGGCTCCCGGGGACACGCGGGCCCTATCAGGGCTTGCAGAGGCGGAGGTCAGATCGGGGAACCTTGACGGCGCCGCGGCGGCGTACCACCGAGTGATCGAGGAAACGCCGACCAGCCACGTGCGCGCGCCGGCAAGGCTGCGCAAAGTCCGAGAACAGTTGTCGGCGCTGGACAACGCGAGGCGGTAGCAAAATGCATAGTCAAATGACGACGCCGAACGGCAACATGGTGGCCGTGGAAGGCGCCGCGCGTGCTCGGTGGAGCCGACGTGAGAACGGGTCTTGGAAGCTCTCTCATATCTGGCCTGATGAGGGGGAGCAGTCGCTCGTTCGTAGACATCTGCAGAGAGGTGCCGGACTGCTCATCGTCATAGACTCCGCTCCGGGAACCCTATCCGCATTCCGGGATGAACTCGAAGACCCGGGGCTCTTGGGAGATGCCAATTCCGAGGACTCGATCGTGGACGTGACCATACCTTTTTTGGACTGGCTGCCCACACGTTATGCCGTTTCCGCGCGTCTGTTTCTGGATCAGGTCCATAAACAAACACTTGACCTTCCGGCTGCATTACAGCCGCCTTTTATCCTCAATGATCCATTGCCTTCGGAAGAGAACGTTCGGTTCGCCTTACGAACGCCCGGGTGTTTCCCGGCCACAGCGTCCGGCGAGCAGATGTGCGTCTTGGCCGATTACGTCTTCAGCAGCCAAAAAGGGGGCAATGCTGACGACGCACGCCGTCCGGGCAGTGTCCGCTGGCTCAACCGGCTGGCACGAGTGATTGCCGCTGGCCCAAACGGAGCGGTGGCACCCAGGATTGGAGCTGGCCGTGCGGTATAGCGCATCAGCCATCATGCCCGTGGCCGCATCGACGGTCCATGCCGTACTGGCTGACGTGGGACAGCTGGCTGTCTGGAATCCGGCCTTCAGCAGAATCGAGGCAAGCGGACCTGCCGTGGCCGGACGGGAGTATCGGGCTGTCATCAGAGGGATTGCTCCAGCGAAACTGACTTTCGAACAGTTGACCCCGGAGACTGTCAGCTACGCACTTCGTGGTGCCGGATCAACGGAAACAGGCAAGTGGGTATTGAGACCGGTTCCAGGAGGGACGGAGGTTACTCATGTCTTCGAGCATTCTGGATTCCTGCTGAGTCTCATGCGCAGTGCTTTCACCCGAGTGGCAGAGTGGCGGCTGGGTCGGCTCCATGACCAAGCGCTCAGTGGACGAAACGCCCGGAACTAACGCGGTTATCTGCGACGGACCGGAGGCAGGCCTCCCGCTTCACGCGGAAGGCCTGCCTCCGTCGTTCGCTTTCGCCGGCGACACGGACTACCCGGTGCTCGAACCGGCTTTCCTAACCCGGTTCAACGCGGTACTTGCGGCCATAGCATCAGCGCGCAACTGGCAGCTTTCACCTCCGCTGGCCTCCACGGTCATCACCACCGACTATGAAGGAAAAACGGTCACGGCTCTGGCAAGGGTGGACCGCAGCGAACACACCTGGTCCCTCTCCGACGGAACGAACGGATCAAGCTGCGATCCGGTGTGCGGGGTTGTTTTCTACCCCCTGCGGGCGAGGACCACGTCGGCCTTCAGAAGGTTGACTGGATGCGCAGGGAAATCAAACTCTTCCATCCGCTGCAAATGAGTATCTGGGACGGCGAAATGGACGAAATGCGCGTTGTGGATGCCGAACATGATGCCGCATCCGTTCGGCTTAAGCTCGAACACCGCGAGAACGGCTTGCCGGGTGAAGCGGTCATCGACCGTGAATACGGGGTAATTTCATCGTTCAAGTCTGCTGGCGAAGAAATTACCCTCAAGGATTTGCGACCTGACTATGCGATGAGCTGACCGGATGAAGGCTGGAGATACACCGGCAGAGTGCTCCAAGTACTTTCATCGCCACACGCGAGGCAGGAAAGCCTGCCGGCGCCAGTCTGCAGGCCTCAAGAGTTTTGCTGCTGAATGTTGCCGCATTACAGGTCACGGTTTTGTCACCGCAGCCTGCCAGAATGGCCAGATGTCATCTTCCCGAGGTTTGAACGATCCACGGCTGATCCGCGAAATCCGGCGCAGGCCGGATGCCGATGTTCCGACGTCCGGCTGGCCGGTGACGGTTCCGGCCGTGGCTGCGGTCCTGGAATCCGGATTGGAGCTTCCGCCGGGAGTGACCTTTTTGGTGGGGGAGAACGGCAGCGGCAAGTCCACGCTGGTGGAGGCAGTCGCGGCAGCCTACGGCTTGGGGCCGGAGGGCGGAACGGTGCATTCGGCCCACAGCACGCACCAAACGGAATCCCCGCTGAGCAGTTGGATCAGCCTGGTCCGGCAGCCGGGCGCCCCGAAATGGGGCTTCTTCCTTCGGGCGGAAACGATGCACGGCTACTACACCTTCCAGGACCAGGCCGGCGGCGGAAACTTCCATGCCATGAGCCACGGAGAGTCCTTTATGGCCCTTACGGATACCTACCTCAACACCCGCGGGTTTTACTGCCTGGACGAGCCCGAAGCCGCACTATCTTTCAGCGCCACCCTTGCCCTGATCGGCGTGCTCAGCGATCTCGCAGCGAACGGATCACAGATTCTGTGTGCCACGCATTCCCCCGTGCTGGCCTCGCTTCCCGGGGCCACCATCTATGAGACCGGCGCCCACGGGATAGCCCGCCGCGAGTGGGATGACCTGGACCTGGTGACGAACTGGAGATCGTATCTGAACGAGCCCGGCCGTTACCTGCGGCATATCCTCACCCCCTGACCAGGGTGCCGGTGGTGCTGTGCACCATGCAGCATGAACTCTCCGCCGACGCCGGTGTTCGCGTCCGGGTCGCCCAGCTGGCGGAACCACCCTGGAGTCGTCTCCCATGAGGAGGAGGCAGCAAAGCGCATTGGCAAGAAGTTCTCCAGCAGCTACTTGCGCCTGCGCCTGCGCCCCGAATCGAAGTGGCCCTGCTTTTATTAGCTATGGCCGATTCAAAGACTGTGTACCTGGCGTGCGGGACCCTGGCGGCCCTCGCGGGCCTGACCGGCTGCGTTGTCTTCGCCCTGCAGCCGTGGAGAAGCTGCCCGGAGATTGATGACAGCGCAGCCGCGTGCCCCGCCACCTCGACCGATTCCCTTTTTCTGGTTCTCTCGTTTTTTATCCTGCTGGTTGGAGCGGTTCTTCTTGTTCGGGGGATCATGCTGAGGCGGCTGGAGCCCGGGGCAGGGATCACGGGACAGCCGATGACGGCGACGCCGGGTCCTCCTCCACCGCTCTAGTTCCGCGTGCCTTGCTCCAGATGCGCACGCAGGTAGGAAACGATATGGTCCCGTTGTGGGTAAATCCCGCCGTGGTGCTCCTAGTGCTTCTGGCCGCAACCTTCGGTGCGTTCTGCCTCACCCAAGTCATCACACTGTGGCGGGAGCGGAAAGAAACTGCCAATGTAGGTGGTCGGGTCGCCGGCGGCACTTGTTGACTCCGTAATCATCCTCAGCGCCGTCCAGTCGCCGTCGCCTCTATTGTGCGGCGGACATCTGCTGGACACTGGACATATAGGCCGCAGGAGCGCGGCGCCGGATACGCAGCGGCAACAGAGCCGCGGGATGCCGCTGCATCAGCCCTCTGATGAGGAAGAACAGCCGAACACCGTACCCCGGAAAGGCAATCCGATGAGACTTCCTTCTCTTGCCCGGCGGGCTTTCTCCGCACTTCTAGCCGTCTGCCTTCTGGTCCTGGCGACGGGGTCGGCTGCATTCGCCGTGTCACCGGAGTCAAGCCCGCAGTCCGCGCCCTTTGCCGTGGTGAACGACGGCTCCGGTCCGCAGTTCTACAGCGGAGTGAACATCGACGTCCAGAATGACGTTTCCGGCGACGTGTACGTCTCCGGGCAGAGCGTCACCATCAGCGGGAATGTCACGGGGGACGTGATCGCGGCAGCCCAAACGATCAGCATTACCGGCAACGTCGACGGGAACGTGCGGCTCGCCGGGCAGGACGTGACCATCAGCGGTGAGGTTGCGCGCAGCGGAACGATTTTCGCGGCAACCCTCACCGTCACCGATGCCGGGTCTTTCGGGGATGACCTGGTGGGTGCCGCGGGAGACATCGCGATCGCCGGTGCGATCGGCCGGGATGTCGAGGTCGGCGTCGGAAACCTCACCATCAACGGGACAATCGGAGGCAACCTCACGTACAACTCCGACCAGGAGGCCAACATCTCCGATGGTGCGGTCAGCGGCACCGTGGAGCGCATCGCTCCGGAACCCGAGCAGGAGCCCACGGCGGGGGAGAAGTTCGTCGGGTGGCTGCTCGGGCTGCTGTATGCGCTGGTTGCGCTGAGCCTCATCACGGTGCTCGCGGGCTGGCTCTTCCCCCGTTTGCTGCACCGGGTGACCGACCGGCTTCTGCCTCGGCCGTGGACGGCGCTGCTGGTTGGTTTCGTGGCCTCAATCGCCGTTCCGCTTGTGGTGGTGCTTCTTCTGGCCACCATCATCGGGGCGCCCCTGGCGCTGGCGATCCTGCTGGTATGGATAACGCTGACGCTCGCCACCTTTGTTTTCGGCGCCTATTTCATTGGCAGGCTCATTTTCCGCGGCAACCAGCATCCGGTGGTCAAGGCGCTTGTCGGGGGCCTGATTCTGATTGTCGCGCTGCATATTCCGTGGCTGAACATTGTCGTATGGCTGGCCATGGTCTTCCTTGGGCTGGGTGCGCAGCTGCTGGCAATTTACGACCGGCGTCCCTGGCGCCGCGTACCGCCCGCATCCGGGGTGTCCGGCGCGTCCGGCGCCTCCGCCGTCGAACAGCGGAAGGGCGACGGCGGCGACCAGCCCCCAGCCGTCGACTCCAACTGACACGCTCCTGCGTCGGCAGCTGGAAACGCGCAATGCCCGGCGAAACGACGGCAGGCCTCCCGCATCGCGCGGAAGGCCTGCCGTTGTCGTTCGTTTCGGTTAGGAAGCCGGTTCCAGCACGGGGTAGTCCGTGTAGCCGGCGGCGCCGTCGGTGTAAACGGTAGCCTGGTCGACCTCGTTCAACGGGTGGTCCTCCTGCCAGCGGCGGGCCAGGTCCGGGTTGGCGATGACCGGGCGGCCGACGACGACGGCGTCGGCCAGGTCCTCCTCGAGCAGCATGATCGCGTCGTCGCGGCTGGTGACCGTGCCGAAGCCGGTGTTCAGCAGCACCGGGCCGCCGAAGCGGTGGCGCAGGTCCTGGACCATTTCATCGGCCGGGTCCTTGTGCAGGATGGACAGGTAGGCCGGCTTCAAGTCGGCGATGCCGTCAACGAGGGCGGTGTAGGTGGCGGTGACGTCGGCGCGGTCAGTTTCCAGCACGCCCTGGATGTTGTGCTCCGGGGAGATGCGGATGGCGGTGTGCTCGGCGCCGACGGCCTCGGCCACGGCGCGGAAGGTCTCGATCACCATCCGGGCGCGGTTCTCCGGCGAGCCGCCGTAGTTGTCCGTGCGGGTGTTGGAGACGGGGGAAAGGAATTCCTGCAGCAGGTAGCCGTTGGCACCGTGCAGCTCGACGCCGTCGAACCCTGCCTTCATCGCGTTCCGTGCCGCGGAGACGAAGTCCTGTACGACGCCGGGGAGTTCGGCTTCGGTGAGTGCGTGCGGTACCGGGAAGGGCTGCTTGCCGTCGTAGGTGTGGGCCATGCCTTCGACGGCGATGGCGCTGGGGGCCTGCACTTGGCGTCCGCCGTTGATGTTCTCGTGCGCGACACGTCCGGAGTGCATCAGCTGGGCGACGATCCGGCCGCCGGCCTCGTGCACGGCGTCGGTGACGCGCTTCCAGCCGGCGACGTGCTCCTCGGTGACCAGGCCGGGCATCAGGGCGTTGCCCTGGCCGGGGAAGGAGGGGTAGATGCCGTCGCTGATGATCAGGCCCATGGAGGCGCGCTGGCGGTAGTGCTCGACCATGATGTCGGTGGGCACGCCGGTGCGGTCGGCGCGCACTCGGGACATCGGTGCCATGACGAGGCGGTTGGGCAGTTCCATGGTGCCGACGGTGAGGGGGGTGAAGAGTTTCAAGTGGTTCCTTTTGTTGCTCGGTTCAGGGTGGAGGGGCCCCGGGTGAAAATGTGTATACACAGACCAACTGATAGGGAGGGTCCGGGTATTCCACTTGGCCTGAGACGTCACATTGAAGGAGATGTGCCTCTGGATGGATTTGTTCGCGGCGGCGCAGACTGGCGGGTATACGGGATGTCGATGCCAGCGCTGGTCCATGAAAGGCCGCTACCAAGGGAATAGGTCCCAGGGAACTTCAGACTGCTCCTAAGCCAACACGCGTCAAACAGGTATCACGGCAAAAGCGGGTTGCCTGATTTAGTGCCCCGTGCGCCAATCAGATTTCCTAGCCGGTCAATCGAGCTTGCGTTCGTTTTCGCGTTAGCGGCGATCGGCGACGTGCTTGGAAACGTACGACACCAACTTCTGCATCTCGTCCGCGAGTTCCGCAGACGCCACATAAGCTTGGCATGCGGACGTGGCCACATGCCCCTCGTCCAATGACAGTCCGCTAGATATGGCCGATACATACGAATGGTGATCCGATGTTGTTGCCAGAATGGAACGAATATCGGCCCCGTAGCGTTCGAAAAAGTGGTCCGCTACTGAATCGTGCCAAAATATTTGCTTCTCGGGCGGATCGTAACCCGGAAAGCTAGTAACGCCGTCGACGCCGTCGTGGTGGTTCATATCGCCGTCGGTGATACCAACCACACGTAACCCGGCCTTACGAATCTCAGCGACGCCCTTTGGGAGCGATTGACCTGACCCCATTGGGATCATATTTGCTCCGGCCAGCAGATCTGGGCTGTGCTGCCTAAAGATTTCCCGGGCGTACGTAGCCGCAAACTCGTCTTCCACGCAGATAGTTGCCCGGTCGGCTGAGGGCCTTGTTTGGAGATAGGAATCAATCTGGTAGGTGCTCAATCCGGACGTCGCCGTCAGTCCGCCACCCTGCACCCGCCGAAGGTAGACAACAGATTCTCGGCCTAGCTCACCCATTATGGCCGCGCTATGGGTCGTCAAAATAATCTGATGTCCCTTTCGATCACATACGTCTACTAGGTACTGGGCTAACCGCCGTTGCGCATCGCCGTGCAAGGATGTCTCTGGTTCTTCAAGAACGAACAAGCTGTTGTTGATTGCCCGTTCCATGAGGGAAACCATGTACACAATACGTCCTTCCCCAAAGCCCATGTGGTTCTCGGAGTAGCGCTTCCCGTTTCGCTGGGCCATGGCGAGGTCCGTAGTCCGTTTGGAATGAACGACGGCTGTAAAGTCTAGAGCGTCATAGTTGAGACCCAGGATTCTTCCTATAGCGGCGGTGGCCACTTCCGATAGCGGGACGGAGTCGCCAACTGTCAGAGCCTTCCCTCCATAAACAGAGAAGTCTCTGCGCTCGACTTTCGGTATAAATTGGGTGAACCCAACGTAATAGCAAGATCGACTTGGTTGACGTTTGTACCCAGACCATTCTTTCTGGGCCCTGCTTACGGTCACTTGTTTTACGGCTGAAGAAGCGGCTGCTGTAGTCGCCGCCGGAGGAGTCTCGATTGCATACGAATAGACGACGCTTCCGTCCAGTTCAAAAGGAGCTGGATCAATGGCCGAGACCGGGAAGAAATCCTTGACGTAGAATCTGTTGTTCGAGGCAGTGTCAGATTTCCTATACGCACAGCACGCCAACTGGGCGATGGTGCTTTTCCCAGTACCGTTCAGTCCTGAGAGTGCAGTGATTGGAGACTCAAAGCTTAGCTCAAGGTCTTTAACGCCACGGAAACCACGGATGGTCAACCCCTCAAGAACAGGACCAAAGTTTGCATAACGGGCTTTTGCGTCAAACCGTTTACGGAGCTGCCGCACCTTGTCATTGTGGCTCTTCATCTCCCAAATATACGACGCAACGATTCCTGACAGCGCCACGAGGGGTGTGACCCATCAGCTGTGCGTTGAGAAACGCGCATCTTAGCTAATGTACAGAGTGAAGGAGGGCATGTATGTCCCAGCTGGATCCCGTATGGGGAAAGCAAGTTTTAGAGTGGTGGAAAGATAATGCTTCGGCCATCTTGGTGCCGGGATATGGGTTCGCTGCAAAGAACAAAGCGGATTTATTGCGTGAACGCGAACACCAGACACAGCTAGTCGTGCAGCGAGTTCTAGGTTCGGCGAAGCTTCCCACCCTGATGGTCACTACGTCGAACGCAAAATTTGTGCACCTTTCTCAAGGGATTGACCAGGTGCTCCATGCCCTCGGAATTCTAGCGACGCAGGAAGAAACGCTCGCTCATATGGGCACCTCTGCTCCCGTTATGTCAGCGGACGGGTTGCATTCGACAGTCTGGGACGCGGCAGCGAAGTTGTGGTCCGATGGTCATTACGGTCAGGCCGTTCAACGTGCTGCAACGTTTTTGAACGCCCATGTGCAGGATCGTGTGGGCCGGCACGACGTCTCTGATGCGGGTCTTATGCAGCAAGTGTTTTCCCTCGCCGCCCCTGAAGTTGGGAAGTCCCGGTTGCGGTGGCCGGGTAAAGATGACGACCTCACCGTGAAGGCGATGCGCAGCGGTATCTTAACCTTCTCTCAAGGTTGCTTTATGGCAATCCGGAACCCAGCCACACATAGGTCCGAAGAACACACACGCCAGGTTTGGCTGGAACAACTCGCCACTCTTAGTACCCTCGCCCGGTGGATCGATCAATGCGAGGTCGAGTGTCTAACTGATCACTGACCTCCCGAAATTGGATTAGTCAATAACTCGAGCCTCAGGTGGCTGACCTGCTGCGGTCCGGTACGAAATAGCCTCGCAGGAAAATGAATAAGCGGTGTCGTCCCGCGGGTGAATTTATCCGAAACCGATGCCCCCTTGACGTGACCCCCACCACATGTCACCCTCGATGATATACGATTTCGTACTTGATCCAGGAGAGACATGGGCAACGACGCCACCACGGACACGCTCAAGCAGGTCGGCAAGGTCATCGCCGTCCACATCAACTACCCCTCGAGGGCAGCAGAACGCGGACGCACCCCGGAACAGCCCTCCTACTTCCTCAAGCCCAGCACCTCCCTGGCCCTGACCGGCGGCAGCGTGGAACGCCCGGCCGGTTGCGAACTGCTCGGCTTCGAAGGCGAAATCGCCCTGGTCATCGGCAAGACCGCCCGCCGCGTCAGCATCGAGGACGCCTGGAGCTACGTCGGGGGAGTGACGGCCAGCAATGACCTCGGCGTGTACGACCTGCGCTGGGCAGACAAAGGCTCCAACCTCCGCTCCAAAGGCGGCGACGGCTTCACCCCCGTAGGCCCCGCCATCCTCAACGCGGCCGACGTCGACCCCGCCAACCTGCGCATCCGCACCTGGGTCAACGGCGAAATCGCGCAGGACGACACCACCGCGGACCTGCTCTTCCCCTTCGCCCAGCTGGTGGCCGACCTCTCCCAGCTGCTCACCCTGGAACCGGGCGACCTGATCCTCACCGGTACCCCCGCCGGCGCCTCCGTGGCCGTCCCCGGCGATCGCCTCGAAGTCGAAGTGGACGTCCCCGGCACGGACAAGACCACGGGCCGCCTCGCCACCACCGTCACCGACGGCACGACGCCGCTGGCCTCCTTCGGCGCGCAGCCGAAAATCGACGACACGCAGCGCGAAGAAGCCTGGGGCTCCGCCGAAAAGGCTGGGCTGGCACCCCAGGGAAAGACCCTCACCCCGGAACTCAAGGCCAAGCTGGAATCCGTCGCCACCGCCACCCTCTCCTCTCAGATGCGCGCCCGCGGCCTGAACAACGTTTCCATCGACGGCCTCACCGGCACCCGCACCGGCCGCAAGGTGGTGGGCACCGCCCGCACCCTGCGCTTTGTCCCCAACCGCGAGGACCTCTTCAAGACCCACGGCGGCGGCTACAACGCGCAGAAACGCGCCATCGACTCCGTGGGCGAGGGCGAAATCCTGGTCATGGAAGCCCGCGGCGAAAAGGGCACCGGCACCCTGGGCGACATCCTCGCCCTGCGCGCCAAGCACAACGGCGCCGCCGCCATCATCACCGACGGCGGCGTTCGCGACTACTCCACCGTGGCCGGCATCGACCTGCCCGTCTACTGCGCCAACCCGCACCCCGCCGTCCTCGGCCGCAAGCACGTCCCCTGGGACACCGACCTCACCATTGCCTGCGGCGGCGCCACCGTGCAGCCCGGCGACATCATTGTGGCCGACGACGACGGCATCCTGGTCATCCCGCCGGCCATCGCCGAGGAACTGGTGGAGGCCAGCCTGAAGCAGGAGCACCAGGAAGAGTTCATCGCCGAAATGGTGAAGGCCGGCCACGGCGTGGACGGGCTCTACCCGATGAACGCGGCCTGGAAGGAAAAGTACGCGGCCTGGGCAGCGGAACAGGCATGACCAAAGAACCCATGAGCGCCGCACCCATCAGCGCGGGACAAACAAGCACCGCCACCGGCTCCAAATCGGAGCAGGCCTACACCCAGCTCAAGGACCGCATCCTCGGGGGCGAAATGAGCCCGGGCTACCGCCTGGTGCTCAGCAGCATCGCCACCGAGATGGGCTTCAGCGTGGTCCCGGTCCGCGAAGCCATCCGGCGGCTGGAAGCCGAAGGGCTGGTGCACTTTGAACGCAATGTGGGCGCCACCGTGGCCGGCATCGACCCGGACCTGTACCTGCACACCATGCAGACCCTCAGCATCATCGAAGGCGCCGCCACCGCGCTGGCCGCCCCGGACATCAGCGCCGAGGAACTGGCGCGGGCCAGGGACCTGAATGACCAGATGCGCGAGCTGCTGGCCGCCTTCGACCCGGTCCGCTTCACCCAGCTGAACACCGAATTCCATGCCCTGCTCTACGCCCGCTGCCCCAACCCGCACATCCTGGACCTGGTCCACCGCGGCTGGAACCGGCTGGGCCGCATGCGCTCCTCCGTTTTCCGGTACGTGCCGGACCGGGCCCACGCGTCCGTAGCGGAACACGCGGCGCTGCTGGGTTTTATCGAGGCGCATGCCGCTCCGCGCGTCATCGAAGTAGCTGCCCGCACCCACCGCACCAATACCCTCAACGCCTTCCTGGCCCAGGCAAACCAGCCACCGTCACCGATCTAACCGCCGCCGATCCAACGAGCCAGACCCAAAGACCCCGCCGAATTCGAGACCAGAGGAAACCATGAGCACGCACTTCGTCCCGGAAAACCTGCCCAGCCACATCCAGCACTTCATCAACGGCAAGTTTGTGGACTCGATCAACGGCGCCACGTTCGAGGTGCTGGATCCGGTCACCAACAAGACGTACGCCACCGCCGCCGCCGGGCAGAAGGAAGACATCGACGCCGCCGTCGCCGCCGCCCGCGAAGCCTTCGTGAACGGCCCGTGGCCCAAGATGAAGCCGCGCGAACGCGCCCGCATCCTCAATAAAATCGCGGACGCCGTCGAGGCCCAGGAAGACCGCCTGGCCGAAATGGAAACCTTCGACACCGGCCTGCCCATCACCCAGGCGAAGGGCCAGGCCCTGCGCGCTGCGGAGAACTTCCGCTTCTTCGCGGACCTGATCGTGGCCCAGTTCGACGACGCCATGAAGGTCCCCGGCGCCCAGATTAACTATGTGAACCGCAAGCCCATCGGCGTCGCCGGACTCATCACCCCGTGGAACACCCCGTTTATGCTCGAGTCCTGGAAGCTCGCCCCGGCCCTGGCCACCGGCAACACCGTGGTGCTCAAGCCCGCCG
Source organism: Arthrobacter sp. MDT1-49-2 (assembly GCF_059090185.1). Lineage (NCBI taxonomy): Bacteria > Bacillati > Actinomycetota > Actinomycetes > Micrococcales > Micrococcaceae > Arthrobacter > Arthrobacter sp. MDT1-49-2. The sequence continues at coordinate 47,470 of NZ_JBNHFK010000010.1, read as the reverse complement.
AATTCACCCCGCTTTCTGCCTCCCTCTGGGCGGACATCTTCACCGACGCCGGCGTCCCCGCCGGGGTATTCAACCTGGTCAACGGCCTGGGCGAGGAAGCCGGCGACGCCCTGGTGAAGCACCCGCAGGTCCCGCTGATCTCCTTCACCGGCGAAACCACCACCGGACAGACCATCTTCCGCAACGCCGCGGAAAACCTGAAGGGCCTGTCCATGGAACTCGGCGGCAAGAGCCCCTGCGTCATCTTCGCCGACGCCGATCTGGACGCCGCCATCGACTCCGCCCTGTTCGGGGTCTTCTCCCTCAACGGCGAACGCTGCACCGCCGGCTCCCGCATCCTGGTCGAGCGTCCGGTCTACGACGAGTTCTGCGAACGCTACGCCACCCACGCGAAGACCATCGTCGTCGGCGACCCGCACGACCCGAAGACCCAGGTAGGCGCCCTGGTCCACCCGGAGCACTTCAAGAAGGTCGCCTCCTACGTGGAGATCGGCAAGACCGAAGGCCGGCTGCTGGCCGGCGGCGGCCGCCCCGAAGGCCTGGAAGAGGGCAACTACATTGCCCCCACCGTCTTCGCCGACGTCGCCCCGGACGCGCGGATCTTCCAGGAGGAAATCTTCGGCCCCGTCGTCGCCATCACCCCCTTCGACACCGAAGCCGAAGCCCTGGAACTGGCCAACAACACCAAGTACGGGCTCGCCGCCTACATCTGGACCTCCGATCTCACCCGCGCGCACAACTTCGCGCAGAACACCGAGGCCGGCATGGTCTGGCTCAACAGCCACAACGTCCGCGACCTGCGCACCCCGTTCGGCGGGGTGAAGGCCTCCGGCCTGGGCCATGAGGGCGGCTACCGCTCCATCGACTTCTACACCGACCAGCAGGCCGTGCACATCACCCTCGGCACGGTGCACACGCCCAAGTTCGGGACCGACGACGCCGCCAAGGTCGACGGCTAAAGGTTCCGGACACGTCGCCCCACTTTTGCAAAGGAGCAAAACCATGGAGATCGAACACCGTATTCCCACCCCGAGCATTGCCCCGCCGGACATTGTCCGCTGCGCCTACACCGAACTGGTGGTCACGGACCTGGAGCGGTCCCGGCAGTTTTATGTGGACGTGCTCGGCCTGCACGTCACCGAAGAGGATGAAAACGCGATCTACCTGCGTTCCCTGGAGGAGTTCATCCACCACAACCTGGTGCTGCGCAAAGGCCCGGTGGCCGCCGTCGCCGCCCTGGCCTACCGTGTCCGCACCCCCGAAGATGTGGCCGTCGCGGAGGCGTATTACCAGGAACTGGGCTGCCGCACCGAACGCCGGAAGGACGGCTTCGTGAAGGGCATCGGCGACTCCGTGCGCGTGGAGGATCCGCTGGGCTTCCCCTACGAGTTCTTCTACGAAACCGAGCACGTGGAACGCCTCACCCAGCGCTACGACCTCTACTCCGCCGGGGAACTCGTCAGGCTGGACCACTTCAACCAGGTCACCCCGGACGTGCCCCGCGGCCGCGCCTACCTGGAGGATCTGGGCTTCCGCGTCTCCGAGGACATCAAGGATTCCGACGGCGTCACCTACGCCGCCTGGATGCACCGCAAGCAGACCGTGCATGACACCGCGCTGACCGGCGGCGACGGCCCGCGCATGCACCACCTGGCCTTCGCCACGCATGAAAAGCACAACATCATCCAGATCTGCGACAAGATGGGCGCCCTGCGCATCTCCGACCGGATTGAACGCGGCCCCGGCCGGCACGGGGTGTCCAACGCCTTCTACCTCTACATCCTGGATCCGGACGACCACCGGATCGAGATCTACACGCAGGACTACTACACCGGCGATCCGGACAACCCCACCGTCACCTGGGACGTGCACGACAACCAGCGCCGCGACTGGTGGGGCAACCCCGTGGTCCCGTCCTGGTACACCGAGGCCTCCCTCGTCCTGGACCTGGACGGCAACCCGCAGCCGCTGACCACCCGCACCGAAACCTCCGAAATGGCCGTCACCATCGGCGCGGACGGCTTCTCCTACACCCGGGCCGACAACGAGTCCGGCGAGGAAAAAGGCTTCAAAGTAGGCTCCCAGCTCTGACGTTGCCCCTGGCTCCTGCCGACGACGACGGCGGCACGCGCCCGCCGTCGTCGTACCCCCTCTTCCGCCCTCTCTTCCGCGAACAGAAAGCAGTGCCGTGCTAGATCAACCAACACGCCAGGCGGTGGCCGACGAACTGGTCAAAGCCAAGCGGACCCGGACTCCGGTGCCGCTGCTGACCGCCCGCTATCCCGACATGACCATCGAGGACTCCTACGCGGTGCAGAACCTGTGGGCGGACCGGCTGCTGGCCGACGGCCGCCGGCTGGCCGGGCACAAGATCGGCCTGACCTCCAAGGCGATGCAGGCCGCCACCGGCATCACCGAACCCGACTACGGCGTCATCCTCGATGACATGGTGCTGGAGAACGGCGCAGTCCTGGACCGGAACGCCTACACGCATCCGCGGGTCGAGGTGGAACTGGCGTTTGTGCTGGGCAAGCCGCTCGCCGGCCCGCACGCCACGCTCTTCGACGTCCTGGACGCCACCGACTACGTGGTGCCGGCGCTGGAGATCCTGGATTCGCGGATCGAAATGGAGGGCCGGACCATTGTGGACACCATCGCGGACAACGCGGCGATGGGCGCCATGGTGGTGGGCGGGAATCCGGTCCGAGCCGCCGACGTCGACCTGCGCTGGGTCTCCGCCCTGCTCTACCGCAACCAGGGCATCGAGGAAACCGGGGTCGCTGCCGGAGTGCTGAACCATCCCGCCGCCGGGGTGTACTGGCTGGCGAACAAGCTGGCCGCGCACGGCACCGTGCTGCAGGCCGGGGAAATCATCCTCGCCGGCTCCTTCACCCGGCCCATGTGGGTCTACCAGGGCGACACCGTGTTCGCCGACTACGGACCGTTGGGAACCATCACATGCCGCTTCGAATAGAGGAAACCTTCGCCGCCCGCCTCGCCGCCGGCGGCCGACAGACCGGCATGTGGGTCTGCTCCGGCAGCCCGCTGGTCGCTGAAATCTGCGCCGGCTCCGGGCTGGACTGGCTGCTGATCGACGCCGAGCACAGCCCCAACGGGATCGAATCCCTGCTCGCCCAGCTGCAGGCCGTGCACGGCTATCCGGTCAGTGCCGTGGTCCGTCCGCCCACCGGGGATGCGGTGCTGCTTAAGCAGTACCTGGACCTGGGGGCGCAGAACCTGCTGATCCCCATGGTGGACACCCCGGAGCAGGCCGCCGAACTGGTCCGCGCCGTCCGGTATCCGCCGCACGGCATCCGCGGAGTGGGCAGTTCCCTGGCCCGCGCCTCGCGCTGGAACCGGATCGACGGGTACCTGGAGAATGCGGACGAGTCCGTGACCCTGCTGGTGCAGATCGAGTCCGTGGCCGCCGTCGAGAACGTGGAGGCGATTGCCGCCGTTGACGGGGTGGACGGGCTGTTCCTCGGGCCTGCCGACCTGGCCGCTTCCATGGGGCTGCTGGGCCAGCAGGAGCATCCCGACGTGATGGCCGCCGTCGAGCACTGCATCCGCGTGGTGAAGGCCGCCGGCAAGCCGGTGGGGGTGAATGCGTTCGCGGAAGCCACTGCCCGCCGGTACATCGATGCCGGGGTGGACTTCATCCTGGTGGGTGCCGACGTTGCGATGCTGGCCCGGGGGAGCGAGGCACTGGCGGCGAAGTACATCCCCGCCGCGGATGGAGGGACGCGGGCCAGTTACTAAGCGGGCCGGAGGGTTCGCGGGAATCGAGAAGGCACAAATTACCGTTCTTCGGCTGAAAATCGGTAATTTGTGCCTTCTCGTTTGGCTGCCAGCCTCGCGGTGACTCGGTTTTCCCACGCTCTGGTGCAGGTGGGGCGGATGTTTCCCCACGCGTCGCACCAGTAACACTCCGTGGGAATCTGTGCGGGCCGGTGCGGGCCGGGGAGAGTCCCGGCTTGGAAAATCGACCGGTTCGGGAATCTGCTGCCGGTTTGGGTTTTTGCTGCCCGTTTAAACCGGCAGCACAAACCCAAACAGGCAGGGAATCCACAAACCGGCGGCAAAGTGCCGGGCCCGTACAGCCAGCCTGCCAGCCAGCCCGCCACCCACCGGGGCACCGTGAGCCGCCACGCACCCGAAGGGTATCCGCAACCGTTCGTCCCATGTATATTGTTTCGCATGCGAAATAATGACGTGACCTCGATCACTGCCGAACGGATTTCCATCCCGGTTCCCGCCGGCGGTGCGGTGGCCGGAACCCTGCGCCTACCCGACGGTGCGCCCCTGGCCGCCGTCGTCATCCATCCGGCAACGGCGGTGGCGGAACGGCTCTACACCGGCTTCAGCGAATACCTGGCCGAAAACGGGTTTGCCGTGCTGACCTATGACTACCGCGGGACCGGCGCCTCCGGCAGCCCCAAGGCCAACCGGCAGCTGAGGATGCGCGACTGGATGGACCAGGATGTCCCGGCGACGTCGGCCTGGATGCGGAACCGTTTCCCCGACGTGCCGCACCTGGCCGTGGGCCACAGCCTCGGCGCCCACGCCATGGCGCTGAACAACGGGCTGGAGGACCTGCGCGGATTCGTGGGCGTGGCCTCGCACGCCGGTGTCACCAGGGCCATTGAGGATCGGAAGGAACGGTTCCGGGTGGGACTGATCCTGAGTTTCCTCGGTCCGCTGACCGGCCGGCTGCTGGGCGCCGTGCCCGGCCGGAAGCTTGGCCTGGGGGAGGACATGCCCGGCGCCGCAATGCTGGAGTGGAGCGGCTGGAGCAAAAAACCGAACTATTTCTTTGATGATCTGAGCATGGATGCCGCCCGGCGCACCGCGCAGGTGAAGACCGACGCCCTGGTGATCGGGTTCACCGACGATCTCTGGGCGACGCCGGGGCAGATCAACGCGGTCTTCTCCCACCTGGTCAACGCCCCGGTGGAGCGGCGCACCTATTCACCTGCCGACGCCGGCATTCCGGCCATCGGGCACATGGGCTTCTTCCGCCGCAGTTCGCGTGAGAAGCTGTGGCCGGAGGTGCTGACGTGGTTGACGGAGAAAGCAGGGCTGAGCCCGCAGTAGGCGCGCCCCGCCGGAGTGCCGGGCCGGGGGAAGCAGTGCGTACGGCGAAACCGCCGCGCCTGTTTTTCCTTACGCTGACTGCCGAGCGCCGGCTGCGCCGCTGGATTGCCGGCCGGGGCAAGGAACGCGGCATCAGCGCCTCCGCCGGTGGGGTGCTGCTCTATGTTGCCTCCCATCCCGGCGCGAGCACGGGTGAAGTGGCCGATGCGGTGCAGGCGTCCCCGGCCGGACTGAGCGGGCTGCTGTCCCGGATGGCGTCCGCCGGGCTTATCACCCGTGCACCCGATCCGGCCGATGCCCGGACCATCCGCCTGTCCCTGACGTCGGCCGGAACGGAGGCGCTCGGCGTCGTCCACGGAGCCATCAACGAACTGAACACGCGCATCAATGACGGCTTCACCCCTGAGGAACTGGAAACCGTGGCCCGCTGGCTGCGGCACGTCTCCACGGCGTTGGACTGAGCGGGGCGGCCAAGCAACCGTAAATATCGGATTGCTTGGCCGCCCCGTGAAACAGGCGCCGGGGGTACCCGTCTTATTGTTCGCCGGAGACCCAGCGGATGATGCCGTCGAAGATCTGCTGGTATCCCGGCCATTCCTCGCAGAAGGCCACCGGAGCCCAGTGCGGGGAGCAGTCCGATGTGAAGACGGCGCTGCGCCCGGAACTATGCTCGGACAGTGCGATCAGCGGATCACCGTTGATGGATGCCACCAGCTCCGCACCGGGACGCAGCGTGGTGCGGTTGTAGCCCAGCAGTGCCGGCCACTGTTCGCCGGCGTTGCCCAGCACCGCATGCCCGGGCATCTCCACCTTGGCGGTCAGACCCGAGGGCAGCTCCCACCGGTCGTCCTCGGCCAGCATGCCAACCGGCAGCACCTCGGCGATGGCGGTATTGCGGAACGCGGCACGGGCCTGGAAGCCGGAGAAGGACAGGTAACCGCCGATCATCACCAGCCCGCCCCCGGCGCGGGTCCAGTCGGCGAGTGCCTGCAGCCGGTCCTCGCCCGGCGTGAAGCGTTCAAAAACGCCGGGGGCGAGCTGGATGGAGTTGGCGCCGATGTCCGAGAGCACAACGACGTCGTAGCGGCCCAGCGCCTCGGCGCTGCCGGGAAACTCTGTCGGCACCAGATGGGCCGGCATGTGGGTGACCTCGTGCCCGGCGGCTTCCAGGGCGTTCTTGAGCGGACCCACACCTTCCACGTAAGAGTGCACGGAGAACTCGTCGACGCCCTTGACGTGCGTGGAGGTGGTCATCCAGCTTTCGCCGGCAATTAGTACTTTGGCCATGATTCCTTCTTGGATAACTAGTGGTCTTGTAACTGGTGGAGTGGTTTATGCGTGGTGTGAATGGACAAACAGCTGCGCCGGATTCCTGGTCATCAGTTCCATGGCGGTTTCCCCGGATACCCCGCGCTCCGCCAGGAAGCGGGGGAAAACGGAGGGAACAAAGCCGAAGCCGTTGCCGCCGTAGCGGCTGAGCATCCCTTTGAGGAACACATCGTGGCTGAGCAGGATCCGGTCCCGGTAACCTGCCTCGATCAGCCGGGCCACCGCCTCCGCAGCCTGGTCCGGGGTTGGCGAAATTCCTTCTCCCGGGTAGCTGTACGGCATACCGATCATGTCGAAGCAAAGGTAGGTGCCGCGTTTGGCCAGCTCCAGCTGGTAGCCGGAGTCCTCCGATGAGGGGTCCATGTGGCACAGCACCACTGCCTCGGGCCGCACCCCGCATTCATCCAGCACGATGTCCAGCACCCGGTGGCCAACCCGCAACCAGCCGGGGAGATGGATAAACAGCGGCACCCCTAACTGCAGCTGGGCACGGGCGGCGGCACGCAGCGATTTTTCCTCCGCTGCGGTGAACGACGGCGAGACGCCGATTTCCCCGATCACACCGGGACGCACGCCCGGCCGCTCGAAGTCGGCGAGAATCTGTGCGGTGAGCTCCTCCTCGGAGGCCGCCAGTTCCTCACCAGCCTGGAATTTCTGCAGATACCATCCCGAGCCCATCACTACCCGGACCCCGGAGGTCTCGGAATACCTCAGCAGGGCTTCGGGGTCCCGGCCCAGGCCGGGCGGAGTGAGGTCAATGACCGTAGTCCCGCCCGCTGCCCGAAAAGCGCTCAGATCCTCAACCACTGCTGCGGGGTCATGCAAGCCGCAGTTGTCTTTGCTGTTATACGGATGTTCGCGCAGGACAGGTGCCAGTTCTGCGGTCACCGGGCCGGCCAGCAGGGTCCGGATCTGCGGGTCCTCGGCGGGAGTGAAGGCACGCGCCAGATCGTTTGCCAGGTGCTCGTGCGGCAGGACAAGCCCCAGTTCGGTGTGCTCAACCGGGCCGCCAACCGTCTGGACAGTGGTCATTTTCCGCTCAACCTGCTGACGAGATCGGAGAGTTTCTTGCCGCGCATATTGATCCAGATCGCGGCGAGGAGGACGAGGCCGGTAACAATAGGGGTGAGGAACGGACTCATGCCCACCAGGGTCAGGCCGTTGGCGATCAACCCGGTGAGGATTGCCCCGATCAGGGTTCCCACAACCGTGCCGCGTCCGCCGAACAGGTCGGTACCGCCGATGACGACGGCGGCGATCACCGTCAGTTCGAGCCCGACGGCGGAGTTCGCCGAACCTGACCCCAGGCGGGCTGCGATCATCACGCCGGCGATGCCGGCGGCCAGGCCGGAGAGGGCCATGACCAGCATCTTGATGCGGCGGGTATTGACGCCGGCCCGGCGGATCGATTCCTCGTTGGAACCGATGCCGGTGACGTACTGGCCGAAACGCATCTTGTGCATAAGGATCAGTCCGGCGATGAAGACAACAATGCCGATCCAGGCCAGCCAGGAAATCCCGAGGAAGGAACCGGAGCCGATCTGCCGCATCACGGTCTGCTCGCCGATGGGAATGGAGAACCCTTCGGTAGAGAGCAGCGCCAGGCCACGGATCACGGACATGGTCGCTAGGGTGACGATGAAGGCCGGGATGCCCTGGTAACTGACCAGGTAGCCGTTGACCAGCCCCCAGGCGAGCCCCATGAGGCAGGCCAGCAGGATGACCACCGATGATTCCATGCCCGTGGCGATCAGTTCGGCACTGGTGGCTGCAATGAACGCGGCAATGGCGCCTACGGAGAGGTCAATCTGTCCGGCCGTGATGACGAACGTCATGGCCACGCCGATCACCAGGACCGGAGCAATCTGGGTGGCCAGGTTGGCCAGGTTGCCCAGCGACAGGAACGCCGGGCTGGCGATGGAGAAAATCACCGCGATGAGCACGGTGACCGCACCCATCAGCAGCGTGGGTTTATTCGAGCGTTCCAGCCACGAAGGGGAACTGGTCCGGACGGCGCGTGCGGTCGGTGTGGGGGTAGTCATCAGGATGCCTCCGGGTACTCTTCGTCCGACCGGGTGATCATGGCGACGAGGGATTCAATGTTCAGGGAGCTGATGGGCCGGTCATCCACGCTTTGGCCCTCATACATGGCGGTGACCCGGTCGCAGACCCGGAAGATGTCCTGCAGCCGGTGGGTAATCAGGATGACGCCCACCCCCTCCGCAGCAACCTGGCGGATGAGGCGGAGGACCGACTCCACCTCGGCCACGGCGAGGGCCGCCGTCGGCTCGTCCAGAATCAGCACGTCGGGCTTGAAGGAAACCGCCCGGGCGATGGCGACAGTCTGGCGCTGGCCGCCGGAAAGGGTACCGATTTCCTGGTGGGTGGACTTGACCCGGACATGCAGGTCATCCAAAACCTTGGCAGCCTGTTCGTGCATGGTCCGCCGGTCCAGGAACCTGCCCTTGACCGGCTCACGGCCAAGGAACAGGTTGCTCGCCACATCGAGGGTGTTGCAGAGGGCCAGGTCCTGGTAGACGATGCCGATGTTTTCCTTCTGCGCGTCACCGGGGCTGTTGAATTTCACGGACTTTCCGCGGATCAGGATTTCGCCTTCATCGTGCTGTTCGGCGCCGGCGAGCACCTTCATCAGCGTGGATTTGCCGGCGCCGTTGTCCCCCACCAGGCCAAGGACTTCGCCCCGGTGCAGTTTGAGGTCCACGCCCTGCAGCGATTTCACTGGACCGAAGGACTTCTTGATGCCTCGGAGTTCAACGAGGAGTTCGGGAGAGGTCATCGGGATCACTTCTTCAAGTAGTAGAGGTAATCGTCGACGTTCGACGGGGTGACGATCTGGGTGGGCACGGGAATGGTGCTTTCCACCTCGCGGCCGCAGCTCAGGTCCACGGCGGCGGTCATGGCGTCATAGCCGAACTGGAAGGTGTTCTGCTGGACCACGCCCTTGACGTAGCCCTCCTGCAGGCCGTCAACCGCGGCGTCGGACAGGTCCCAGCCGACAATGCTGACCCGATCCTGGGCGTTCTGGTTCTTGACGCCGGAGACGAGGCCGATCAGTGCCGGCTCACCGGTGGCATAGACGTATTCGAGGTTGGGGTTTCCGGTCAGGAGGTTTTCCGCGGAGCTCTGGGCGGTTTCCTGCACGTTCTTGCCGTCTACTACGGTGCCCACCTCCATGCCGCCGGACTTGATCGCGTCTTCGAATCCCTTCTGGCGTTCAAGCTGGATGGTGGAGTTCAGAGCGCCGACGATGCCGACGGGCCCGGCATCGCCGTCAGCTGCTTCCAGCAGGAACTCACCCATCTGGGCTCCGCTTTCCTCATTGGAGGTGCCCACCTGGGTGGAGACCGCCGGGTCCTCGACGATGCCGTCAACGGCAACAACCTTCACCCCGGCCGCTGCGGCAGCCTTCAGTGCGGGCTTGATGCCTTCGGTATCGATGGCGGCCACGATCACTGCCTGCACGTTCTTGGCAACCAGGTTTTCCACGGCGTTGGCCTGCTGGATGGGGTCATCGTTGGCGCTGATGATCTGCAGGTCCACGTCCGCCTCATCTGCGATGGTCTGGGCGCCGGTGTTGATTTGGTTGAAGAACAGGGCCTGGAGATTCGGGGTGACCAGACCGATCCTCAGGTTGCCGCCGTCGGGGGCCTCGCATGTTTCGGGGATCCGTTCCGGCTGGGGGATTTCGGCAGCAACGGCGGCACCGGTGGAATCGGGGGTGTCGGCGGCCTCCGACGAGCCGTCGCAGGCCGAGAGGGTCAGGGCCAGAGCGGCGATGGACAGGGCGGCAGTAAATCGCTTTCGCATGGTGGGTCCTTTTCAGTGGGTGCCGTGGGTGGCGGGAACGGTCTGGATGGTGGCAAGAAAGTCGCGAAGTTCAGCTCGGCCCGGTGATGCGCGGGCGCCGCGGCGGGTACAGGCCAGTGCTGCGGCGGCGGCTGCTGTTGTGGCAGCCGCAGCTGCGGTTTGTCCGAGGGCAAGTTCAGCGACATAGACTCCCGCGAAGCAGTCTCCTGCGCCGGTGTCGTCGACGGCCTCGACCCGGACGGCCGGAATATGGCGGACGGGCCGGCCGGGCTCGAGCAGATCCAGGCCGCCGGCGCCGCGGGTGAGCACAATGGTGGTTTCTTCGCGACGGGACATTTCCTGCAGCTCTTCCAGTGAAAGCCCGCAGGTGTCCTCGAAGGTGCGGCGGCTGCCCAGCAGGTGCCCGGCGGCAGCGGCGGCATTGCGGACCTGGGCTGCAGTGTGACATCCGTCGATGTCCACGACGATGCGGGCCTCGGTGCGTGCCGGGAGCGGCTGTTCCCAGCGGTAACCGTCCACGTACAGCCAGTGCCCGCTGCCGGGGTGGAGCCTGCCCAGGACGGCCTCGAGGTCATCACCGGTCAGGGCGTCATCCTCGCTGACGACGGCCCGCTCGCCATGCCGGTCCAGCAGGACGACGGCGTGGGTCAGGAAGGCATCGGTGCGGGACCAGGCGGTGGAGACACCTTCACGTTCCAAGGCGGCGAGGAACGCAGCGGATTCGGGATCCGCTCCCACCGCCCCGGCGAATACCGCGTCGGCACCGAACCGGGCTGCGGCCACGGCCGCATTCGCTGCCATGCCGCCGTCGTACAACCGGATAGACCGCGCCTGGAGGCGTTCGCCCGGTGACGGCAGCACGTCCATCTGCACAATGACGTCCCGGTTCGCGTAACCACAAAAGGCAATCATGGTTCCGGCTACATCCCGGCGGCTTTTGCCACCGCGCGGACTTTGCTGCCTTCGGCCCGTCCCCACCAGCGGCCGTTGTCCTTTACCGATGACGCCACAATGGCTCCGTTGCATTCACCCAGCAGCTCAGCGGCGTTCTCAGCAGTGATGCCGGATCCGATGATGACGGGCAGGACAGTGCAGTCCCGGATACCGCGCACCTCCTCAACGCTGGCTGCATCCCCGGTCCGGGAACCGGTGGCAATCAGGACGTCAGCATCAAAGAACTCCGCGTCCTCGGTCTGCTCGGCGAGTGTGCGGTCGGCCACGATGGCATGGGCACCGTGCTTCACGTGGACGTCGGCGAACACCCGCACGCCCTGCGCCTGGATCCGTGAGCGGTAGCGCGTGGTGGCCGCGGCCTGGCCTTCGATGAACCCCTCGTTGGCGACGTAGGCGTTGGCCCACTGGTTCACCCGGATCCATCCTGCGCCGGCGGCATGCGCGGCAGCGACGGAGCACTCACCGGCGTTGGAGAGGATGCTGACCCCGATTCGCGGACCGAATTCCTCCACCACGCGGCGCGTGATGACAGCCATGGCTGCCGCAGTTTCGTAACCGTGCTCGCCGGGTTTCTGGAACGGAATGTCCCAGTGGTTTTCCACAATCGCGGTGCTGAAACCGTTCTCCAGATAAGTGCGTGCCTCCTGCAGCCCGTAAGCCGCGATCTCCTCGACCGGCTGCCCGCGGTAATGCGGGCTGCCGGGCAGCGGCGGCAGATGAATGGCGCCGACGAGAACCTTGTCCGCGGCGAAGAGCTCGGCGATGGCGGACGGTTTGGGTGGGAACACGCCCAGTGCTGGTGTCGACATGGGAGCCTCTCGGAATAGGTGAGAAAACGTTTCCTCGGTTTTGGACGATGCTAGGCCGAGCAACCGAAACGGTCAATACATTTCTTTTCCGCGTCGTCACATGTAAGTTCGTTGTAACGCCCCGGAAACAATGGTCAAATGAGGGATTTTTCCTCGGCTGGTTATCTCACCTGGAATGGGCCTAGTATCAGAAGACGTTTTCACAGCAGGGGGCTGAATTTGGAAAGGGTGACCATACGGACGGTCGCTGACGATGCAGGCGTTTCCATCGCCACGGTGTCCAGGGTCCTGGCAGGAGCCGAGACTGTGGATCCGGCACTGCGACGTGCCGTGCAGGTGTCAGTCCGAAAGCTCGGATATTCGCGCAACACCATCGCCAGCGCATTGCGCAGTTCCAAAACCCGCACCATCGGGATGGTCCTGCCGGAAATCGCCAACCCGTTTAATACGGATCTGGTGCAGGAGGTCGAAGACGCGCTGCATGCCCGGGGCTTCCAGCTGCTGCTGTGCAACGCCCATCAGGACGTCGAGCGGGAACGCGAAGCACTGCAGTCCCTGCTGGGTCAGCAGGTGGACGGTTTGATCGTCAGCCCCGTGGACGCGACAGGCAGCATGGAAGCCGTGCAGGCTGCCGCACGTGCACGGCCGCTGGTGCAGGTTGACCAGCGGATTGAAGGCCTCGACGCCGACTGGGTTGGCGTGGACGATGAGCGGGGCATCCGGCAGGTCCTCGAACACCTGGTGGAGCAGGGGGTCAAGTCGGTGGGATTCATTGGCGCCCGGGAAACAGACTCCTCCGGGGCCGCACGCCATCAGGCCTTTCGCAGGCTATGCCGGCACTTCGACCTGTCCTTTTCCGAGAACTGGATAATGCTGGGCGAGTACAGTGCCTCCTTCGGCCGGAGCGCGATGGCATCGATGGCCGAGCAGGGGACTCTCCCCGACGCGCTGGTGTGCGGAGCCGACATTATTGCCATTGGCGTGCTGCAGACCTGCCACCGGTCAGGGATTGCCGTGCCAAAGGATTTACAGGTCACGGGCTTTGATGACATTGAATTCGCCGATCTTTGCACGCCCCGGCTGACCACCGTCCGGCAGCCGCTGGAAGCGATGGCCCGGCAGGCGGTGCGCTTGCTGCTGGAGGACGGAGATGAAGCCTCTGTCCGGCTCGCGCTGGCGCCGGAAATGACGCTGCGGGAAAGCACCGGAAAACCCGCCTGCTGATTCAGCGGGCGGAACTACAACGAAGAGCGGCAAGGAGCGTTGATGACCGAGGAACAGACCGTGCAGCTCCTGCAGGATCTGGTCAGGAGACAAACAGACTCCGGCGACCATGCGGCGCAGGAAGCACTGCAGGGATTTGTGGCCGATCTGGTGTCTGCTTCGGCCCGGAATGTCAGGGTTCGCCGAAGCGGCCCGGGCGAATACCCCTGGACCCTGCTCACCGCAGGCGCAGGAGATGGACCGGTCCTGCTGTTCGCCTGCCACGTGGATACCGTGCCCGTGGGGGAGCCGGCCCGGTGGAGCCAGGCGCCCTTCGCAGCACAGATCGCTGACGGACGTCTGTACGGACGTGGCTCCACGGACATGAAGGGAGGGCTCGCCGCTGCGGTGGCGGCCCTGCTGGAAGCGGACCGGCTGGGCCGCAATGTGGGTCTGCTGATGACTGCCGACGAGGAGATTGGCAGCCTCGGAGCTCCCGACGCCGCTGCGGGGCTGGCCGGGCTGGATCTGGGGGCGGTGATTATTCCGGAGGCTACGCAGAACCGGATTGTGCTGGGTCATCGCGGGGCGTTGTGGCTGCGGGTCACCGCGGAGGGTCTGGCTGCCCACGGAAGCACGCCGGAACGGGGCGTGAACGCCGCGCTGAAACTCGCCGATGTCCTGGTGCGTGCCGGCAAGGAACTGCCCCTGGGAGCAGACGGGTTCCTCGGCCCCGAAACGTGGAATCTGGGGACGTTCTCCTCCGGAACCGCACCGAACATTGTCCCCGACGCTGCCGAAGCGGTGATCGATATGCGTATAGCCGGTGAGGGCACCACACTGCTGCAGTGGTGGCAAAGCCAGCCGGAGATCTCCGGGGTGGACGTGCTTTTGGCGCTGCCCGCGCTGCGCTCTTCCGTTGACGGGATCGAAGCGCTCGCCGCCGTCGAGGTTGATTCCAGCCCCGCGCCCTACTTCACTGACGGTGCGGTGCTGGCGCAGGCGGCGCCCGGTGTGCCGGTGCTCGTTTGGGGGCCGGGATCGCCTGCCCAGATGCACGCCGTCGACGAGTTCCTGGAGCTTGCGGCGCTGGAGGATGCTGCCAGGATGTTCCGCGCCCTGGTCGGCCGCTGGTCCTGATCCAGCCCTTCGGCGTTTCAACCTGATGCTCGGCACTAAAACCGGGGGTGGGCCAGCCTAGGATGGGCCGCATGAGCCAGAACCCCGCCAACTGGAGCCCCGTCACCACCGAGCATTTGCTGTTGCGCCGGCTGGAACGCACGGACTATGAGGCCGCGCTGCGGATCCATACCGATCCCCGTACCAATCTGCACAATCCCGTGACGCCCACCGCGGAATCGGCTGCGAAGTCGCTGCAGGATTTCCTGGACCACTGGGACCGCGAAGGGTTCGGCTACTGGGCCGTGGCGGAGCGGGACGCCCCCGGCACCGTCATCGGCTTCACCGGGCTGCAGCGGGCAACAGTGGATGACCGGGACATCCTGAATCTCTACTACCGGTATGACCCCGCCGTCTGGGGCCGGGGCTACGCGAAGGAAGGGGCCCGCGAAGCCGTCCGCCGCGGCCGGGAACTACTGCCGGAGCTGCCGGTGCTGGCCCGGACCACCGCCTCCAACATCTTGTCCCAGCGGACCGCGCAGGCTGCCGGGCTGCAGCACCGCCCGAAACTGGACCGGCATTATGCCGGGCTGCCGGAGGTCTATCTGGTGCTCGGCTGGCCGGAGGGCTCCGCTGACGGATCCGCGGACACCGGAGCGGTAGCCCAGAAGACCAGCGCTGCCACCGGCAGCACCACGCCCAGCCCGGTGAACAGCTCCAGCGCCACCGGTCCCTGACCGCTCACCGTGCCGGTGAGCATCATGGTGACGGTGATCGAGGAGAGCATAAACACCGGCACCAGCGCCACCAGCAGGGCCGTGCCCGCAGCACGCACCCCGGCGCGCCGCCGTCGTACCGCCCCCCACAGCGCCGGCAGCAGCAGCGCGATCCAGACCCAGTGGTGGAACCAGGAAATCGGCGAAATCGCCAGCATCACCACGGCATTCGCGCTGATCGCCGCCACGGCATCCCCGCGGGCATCCGAACGCCGGATTGCGAGGAACCCCAGGACGACGACGGCGGCGGAGGCGAGCAGCCAGAGCGGACCCTGCAGGGCCTCGGGGGTGCCGAAATGGGCAATGAGCGAGTTCAGCGAGACGTTGTACATATCCGTCGTGTCGCCGACCCGGTCCGCATTAAACAGCGAGTCGAACCAGAACGTCCGCGCCTGCTCCGGGGAGGTAAGCCAGCCTGCGGCCACGGTGGCGGCGAAGGTCCCGCCCATGGCCAGGATGGCCTTCCAGTCCTTCCGGACCAGGAAGATCAGCCCGAACGCCAGCGGCGTGAGCTTGATGCCCGCCGCCAGGCCAATCAGGATGCCGCGCGGGAACCTGGCGGACGCCGGGCGGAGCAGGTCCGCCACAATCAGCAGCATCAGCATCGGGTTGATCTGGCCGAAGCCCAGCCCCTCCCGCCAGGGACCCAGCACGCCGATCAGCAGCACGGCCAGGACGGCGGTGCCGGCGCTGCCGCCGAGGGCATGGTGCAGCTTCGCCGGGAGCACCTCGTTGCGTTCCAGGTAGCGGGCTACGAGGAACCCGGTGACCAGCAGGCAGGCGCACGAGGTGGCCGTGATCAGCACCAGCCCCACGGCTTCGGGCAGGAATGCGAACGGGGTCAGCAGCATCGCGGCGAAGGGCGGATAGGTGAACGGCAGCCCGCGGGTATCCGTCTGCACCAGCGCCGGGTCATACAGCCGGTGTTCACCCAGGCCCAGGAACGCCCGGGCGCCCTCACGGTAGACGGTGAAGTCCAGCCCGTGGATCTGCGCGCCCAGCACCACCAGCACCAGGGCCACGGGAAGCCCGACGGCGAGCCAGAGGACCTGCGTGCGGGTGCGGGCGCGGGGTTCCGCCGTCGTTAGTGCCATGCCTGCCAGTTTAGTGGGCGGTCTCCTGCCGGCCGGGAACGGGGAACCGTCCGGAGGCATCCGCGTCCAGGACCATGAACACGCTGTGCGGGTCCTCGGTGTAGCTGCCGAAGGGCGGGCATTCGGTGAACCCGTGCCGGGAGTAGAGCCGGCGGGCAGAGGCGAAGAAGTCCTCGGTGCCGGTTTCCAGCAGCACGGACCGGTACCCGCGCGCCTGCGCCTCGGCCAGGATGCCCTGCAGGATCCGGGTGGCGACGCCGAGCCCGCGGGCAGAGGCGGCGGTGCGCATGGACTTGATCTCACCCTGCTGCGGGTTCAGTTCCCGCAGTGCGCCGCAGCCCAGCAGCAGACCGTGCCCGCGCACCGTCCAGAAAGTGACGGACGGATCGCGCAGTGCTTCCGGATCCAGCGCATGGACGCTTTCGGCCGGGGAGGTGGCGAACATGTCCGCCAGATGCTCCTCCAGCAGGGCCAGCACATCCGGGGCGCAGGGGTCATCGAGTTGCAGGTTCACTGGTGTCTCGGCTCCGGGTTCTCAGCGCCTCGGCTGTCCCGCCGCCATTGCCCGCTGGGCGGCCAGGATGGCGGTCAGGGTGCCGGGCTTGGCGTGTTCGCGCACGGGCGGGGCGGCGTCCGCCGCTGCGCCGTCCGGTGTTCCGGCGTCGGCCGGGGCCTGCAGGTCGAGGCGCATAAAGATGCTGCCCGGATCGGCCCGGTAGGTTCCGAACGGCCGGCATTCCACAAAGCCGTGGCGCTGGTACAGCCGGCGGGAGGAGGCGAAAAAGTCCTGGGTGCCGGTTTCCAGCAGCAGGCAGGCGTAGCCCCGGGCGATGGCGTTGCTGATGATCTGCTGCAGCAGCAGCTGGGCCACGCCCCGTCCGCGGGCATACGCGGCGGTGCGCATGGAGGTGATCTCTCCGCACAGGCCGGTGGTGCCGCTGCCGGGCACGGGCGGGGTGAGTTCCTTCAGCGCGCCGCAGCCCAGCAGCGTCCCGTTCTCGCGGACGGTCCAGAAACTCACGGACGGGTGCTTCAGGTAGGGAGGGGTCAGGCCGACCGCGCCCGCACCCAGTCCGGGATAGAGCAGATCGCGGTTCTGGGCCAGCAGCGACATCACATCGGATTTGGCCGGATCATCACGCAGCAGGGTCACCTGCCGGACTTTTTGGGCACCGCCCTGGCCGGAGCGGATGGTGCGCAGCGAGTCCGGCAACCCCGGCCGCGGCGGGGTGCCGGAAAGCCCGGGCCGCTGTCCCGGGACGGCAGGCTGTACCGGCAGGGTGACCTGCTGTGAGGCGGGGCTAAAGGGATGCATCTCTACTTCTTCCGGGAGCGGGACGGAGACGGGCTCCGGAGGAAGGTCCGGCTGCCGGAGGGCTGGTGTCTGTGCTGCAACCCGGGCCCCCGCCGCGTCTCATGCGCCGATTCTAACCGCTGCCCCGGCCGGGGATGCGGCAGCTGCCCAACGTGTCAGGCCGCCGTCATAAACGGCCGACGGCGGGGCCATCGGGCGGTGCCGGGTGCCCTGGGTGCGCGCCTACGCTGCGGCCATGACCGATTCAAGCACCGCCTGAAACGCCGGGCCCACCCGGACCTGCAGGGCGCCGTCGTCGGACACGTGGGTGAGCTGCTCATATCCGGTCCCGTTCCACCAAAAGACATGGGGGCTCAGCGGTCCGGGGGAGTTGGTGTACCCGGCGGCGGCGAAGCGGGCCATGCCGCTGACTGCTCCGATCACGGAGCTGTCCTCGATGACATGCCAGGCGACCTGATGCCGGTTGGGAATGCACATCAGCCAGCCGTAGTCCTCCCGGATGCGCCTGCCGGTGAGTTCGGTGGCCAGCCCGGGTAGCAGCAGCGCCCTGCTCGCGGTGTAGAAGGATTCGCCGATCAGGGCCGTGACCGTTCCGCCTTCGGGCGGGGTCAGATGCTCCAGCCGTTCCACCTCCAGGCCGTGCAGGTTCGCCAGGCCCTGCTTTCGCAGCGCCTCGTAGCCGCCGTAGGCCCTGGCGTTCTCATGCCGGAAAACCGCGACGGTGTCCGGCAGGTCCAGGGCCAGCATTTCGATCACTCCCGGCGCGAATTCGCGGTGCGGATGGCCGCCGAGTTCGGGCACCACGGATTCTTCATACAGCCGGGCGAAGGTCCGGCCCGGGATGTCCGCCGGGGACAGGTCCTGGAACGGGTCGGGCGCATCGAAGCTGGTCAGCAGGCGCTGCAGGTGTGCGCGGATCAGCTCCGGCCACACGGGCTGCGGCTCCGATTGGCAGACCGCGGCGATGTTCCAGAAGCCGAACTTTCGGCCCGCACCGTCCACTGCGTGATCCGGATGCACATCCACCTCGTAGCCCAGCTCGGCAAAGACCTGCCGGGTCAGCGCACGGAACTCATTCGCCGCGGAAATCGAAAAGAACGTCAGATGCGGATCCGGAGTGTCGGTTCCGGCCGACTTGTTCCCAAAAATACCCACAGCGGTGTCCCTTCCAAGCGCCGACCCATCATTGGGCCTCAGCCTAGGGGGTCCGCGGTTCCGTGCAGGGAAGACGTGCCGGGCGGTGCCTCAGGGTTGGCCGGCGAGGACCTGAGTATCCGAGTACGTGACGTTTCCGTCCAGTGCGAGGTAGATCGGATTCGGTGGTTCCAGGCCCGGGCACTCGACGAAAAGCTGGTAATTGCCGCGCGGCTGGACAAACTCCACTACCCCGGCGGCATCCGAAATACCGGCTGCGGCACGGGGTGCCGGCGAAGTGCTGTACAGGGGATCCAGCCGGACCTGACAATCCTGCACGGAATCCGTTTCACGGACCGGCTGCACCGTGACCGTCAGGAACACGTGGCCGTCCGGAGGCATGGGTGCACTGTCGACCTGGCATCCGGACAGGGCCGTGCTTCCGGCCATGGCGAGCATCGACAGCAGCGTGGCCGTCCGGCGCGGCCGCGGCAGCATCCCCCGTGTCATCACCGGGACAGCGTAACCCTGCGGGCCGCCGGTGCCGGGAAAATCCCCGGGCCGGGTTACGCCGGCCCGGGGCAACGCGGTTGGTAGCTCAGCTGTTCAGCAGGTCCTTCGCCGCCGCGGCAATCTCCGTGATGCGCGTGTTGAGCTTCTCCAGCTCCGCTGCGTGTTCCGCAACGGCGGCCTTCTTGGCTTCGAGAATCGAGGCGGCGAATTCATCCCGCACCTCGGTTTCGACGGAGCAGTTGTAGTACTTCACGGCCAGGGCCGCCTCCGCCGCCGTGGGCTCGTAGGCAATTTCGGTATCCGCGGGAATGATCTCCACGCCGCTGGACTGCTTCGGGCCGCTGCGCTCCGGGTATTCCACCGGGGCGCCGAGTTCGACGTCTGGCGTCATGCCGAAGAGCTGGTCCGTTGCGGCAGTTACCGGTTCCCCGGCGTCGGCCAGGCACTGGACCACTTTCGCCTGCAGCGGCTGCAGATCATCCATGGTGGGGTTAAAGATGCCCGAGAGCTTGCTGGCGAGCTGGTTGTACTCGACCAGGGTGTTCTCGGCGTCCTTCCCCAGTGCGGCCCAGGCCTTGGTGTCGCAGGCCGTGGCGACGGCGTCGAAGGCGGCATCGTGCACAAAGACCTTGGCGGGGGCGGGCGGCTGCGCCTCGTACCGCAGGCCCCGGTCGGTGGCATCCTGCACGCTGCCGAAGAAGGCGTCAGTGACGGTCAGCTGATCCAGCAGTTCGCTCCGGTACTGGGTCCGGGGCTCGGCGGGGATGAACTGGGCGTACTCGGAGTAGCCG
This sequence comes from Arthrobacter sp. MDT1-49-2, assembly GCF_059090185.1. Lineage (NCBI taxonomy): Bacteria > Bacillati > Actinomycetota > Actinomycetes > Micrococcales > Micrococcaceae > Arthrobacter > Arthrobacter sp. MDT1-49-2. Next base: position 27,511 of record NZ_JBNHFK010000010.1, on the reverse strand, counting down.
TTGTCCGCGTAGCACTGGAAGCGCAGCACGTCCTGGGCGAAGAACGCCTGATCCATCTCCTCGGCCAGGTAGGCCTCGAACGGATCGGCGGAGGAATCCGCCACAGCGGTCAGTCCGGCGTCAGCGGAGCAGCCGGCCAGTGTTGCCGTGCCGAGCAGCAGTGCGGAGCCCAGGCCCGCCAAATAACGACGCCGGCGGCCCGGCTGGGGGGATACGGCGCCCTGGGTGCGGCCCGGGCGGCGGGAAGGGGTGTTCACGGAGAGGTTCATGATGTGCCTTTCGAGACTGGTGCGGGTGTGCTGCAGTACCGGACCGGCTCATCGGGAGCGTGTCCGCGGAACGGTATTCGAGAGGGGATGCAGATGGAGCGGGTAAGTAAGGCGGATGATGCGCTGGAACGGGTCAGCCGTCTCAGCACGCTTAGCCGGTGCGGGGGATACCTTGCCTGCTGGGAGAACCGGTCCGGCGGGATCCGGTCCGGTCGAGCCGGCCGAGCCGGCCGAGCCACAGGCCGACGGCGGTCAGCGCCGCGGCCACCGGGGTTAGGAGCAGGAAGGTCCGGTCCCAGTCAGCGGCAGCCGGCAGTCCGGAACCGGCCAGGGCCTCATCCAGCAGACCGCCGGACCAGAGCCGGACAAGCAGCGGCACGGCAGCCACGGCCAGGCCGGCGGTCCAGGGCAGGGCACGCCGTCCGCTGGCCAGCAGCATGCCGGCCACGAGCATCAGGAACACCGCACTCATGGTGAGCGAGCGGGCATCCACGGACACCAGGCTGTCGGCGTCGTAGAAGAACCGGGCGGCACCGCCGGGGAGCCGGCTCACCGCGAGCATCATTCCGGCCCATGCGGCGCCGGCGGTGACAACCGCCAGCAGCAGCCGGCCGGAGGCCGTCGTGGCGGGGGTGCCGGCCAGGGCCAGCAGCGCCAGTGCGCTCACCCCCAGCATGGGAACCAGCGGTGGTGCCAGCACCTCCATCCAGGTTCCGGCCAGGCTGACCAGGGGAGCCGCAGCTGCGACGCTGAGGTACAGCGTCCGGCGCAGGCTGCGCCGGCCCGCCAAGGTGGCCAGGAACCCGGCGATCAGTGCCAGATAAACCACTGCGGCCGCCGTCGTGAACGGTCCCAGCGGCAACAGGGACTCGCCGAACCCTTCACCGGTGGGCCGCCAGCGCAGGGTTCCCGGGCGGACCCATGGTCCCCACTCGCCCAGCAGTGTCAGTGCGAGGGCCAGATAGGTGGCCAGCACTGTGGCGGTGAAGGCGATGCCGTTGCGGCGCGTCCGGCCCACCGCGCCGAGCAGAGCCAGGGCGCGGGCGGCCAGGCCGTTGCCCACCAGATTGATCAGCTCTGCCGGGGTGGGCCGGGAACGGTGTTCACTGCGTGCGACGTCGAGCAGCACGCCGATCATCTCCGCACCCTGCTCCCGCCGCCAGCTCCGCGGGTAGGCGTACAGTGCCCTGCCGTAGACGGTCTCCAGTGCGGTGGTGTCGCTGCCGGTGTTCATGCGCCGGCCTGTGCTGCACGCAGCTTCAGTTTCGACATGGCCTGACGGGCGTTGGCCGCCAGCCGTTCGGCTTCGCGACCCAGGGTGGCGGCTCCGTTCTCGGTGATCCGGTAGTAGCGCCGTGCGCGGCCGTCCACCACGTCCTCGCCGGAAATTTCGACCAGCCCGTCTTCGCGCAGCCGGTCCAGCACGCCGTACAGGGTGCCGGGCTGCAGCTTCACGCGGCCGCCGGAAAGATCCTTTGCCTCGGAGATCAGCGCGTAGCCGTGCTTGGGCCCGTCAGCCAGGGCGGAGAGGACCAGGAAGGTCGGTTCGCGCATCTCATGCTTGCTCATGCCCAGAACGATACTCAGAAAAACTGAATATAGGGAACAAATGTATATAACGGTTGGATCACGCTTGTTGCGGGGCGATTCCGAGCTGCGTCAGGCATCCAACTTCGCCAGCAGTGCGGCCAGGGCGGTGCGTTCTGTTGTATCCAGAGCATCCAGCAGTCGCTGTTCGGTGGCTACATGGTCCGGCAGGGCGGCATCGACGGCCGTCTTTCCCGCATCCGTCAGTGACACCAGCTTGCCCCGCCGGTCGGTTGAGCTGGGTGAGCGGTGCACGTATCCCTGCGCCTCCAGCCGGTTCAGCCGCTGGGCGATGGCGGCGGAGGTGACCATGGAGCTGGCGCTGAGGTCCTTGGGGGTGAGGGTGTACGGCGGACCGGAGCGGCGCAGCGTGGCCAGGACGTCAAAGGAGGCCGCGTCCAGGCCGTGCCGGGCGAACGTTGCTGCCAGCTGCTCCTCGAACCGGCGTGCCACCCGGGACAGCCGGCCCACCACGGCCATTGGCGAGACGTCGAGATCCGGCCGTTCAGCCGCCCACTGCTCCAGAATCCTGCCTACATGGTCACTCATGAATGCACCCTAGCAATTTGCTAAGCACTTAGCTACATTAGCTAAGTGCTTAGCAAACCATTCATTCTGACCGCGACGACGGCCCTCGCGCCGATCGTCTGGGGAACCACGTACATCGTGGCGGCGGAACTGCTGCCTCCGGAGCGGCCCCTGCTGGCTGCCCTGCTGCGTTCCCTGCCCGCCGGGTTGCTGCTGCTTCTGCTGGTGCGGCGTCTGCCCCGCGGCCAGTGGTGGTGGCGATCAGCCGTGCTGGGAGTACTGAACATCGGGTTGTTCTTTGCGCTGCTGTTTGTGGCCGCCTACCGGCTGCCCGGCGGGGTGGCCGCCACCGTGGGGGCAGTGCAGCCGTTGCTGGTGGCCCTCTTTGCCTCGCGGTGGATCGGGGAACGGCTCACTCTGCGGAAACTGGCGGCCGGCACCGCCGGAATAGCCGGCGTCGGGCTGCTGGTGCTGCAGGCGCAGGCGCGCCTGGACGCGATGGGTGTGGCGGCCGCCCTGGGCGGGGCCGTGGCCATGGCCGCCGGTGTGGTCCTGACCAAGAAATGGGGCGTGCCGGATACGCTGCTGGCGGCTACGTCCTGGCAACTGGTGGCCGGCGGGTTGTTCCTGCTGCCCGTGGCGCTGCTGGTGGAGGGGCCGCCGCCCATGCTGACCGGCACCAATCTGGCCGGATATGCCTATCTGGGGTTGGTCGGCACGGCGCTGGCGTATGTGCTCTGGTTCCGCGGCCTGCACCGCCTGCCCGCATCCAGCGCCGCACTCCTCGGGCTGCTCAGCCCGGTGGTTGCCGCAGCAGTTGGCTGGCTGCTCGCCGGTCAGGCCCTCAGCCCCGGGCAGTGTCTGGGCGCGGCCGTCGTTCTGGGCGCCCTGGTGCTGGCGGGTCCGGCCGGAAACCGGCGGGGCATCCGCCGCAGGACGGCAGAGCGTGGTGTGCTGGGACAGTCCGTTCCCCGGCCCTGAAACGAGGTCCCGTGTTCACTGGCTTATCCGCCTTTCCTCTGACACCGGTGGTTGGTGACGCCGTGGACATTGATCTGTTCGCTGCACTGGTGCACCGGGCGGCGGCCGCCGGTGTGGATTCCATCGGCGCCTTGGGTTCCACCGGCAACTATGCGTATCTGAGCCGGGAGGAACGACGCCGCGTGGCGGCGGCTGCCGTGCACGCTGCTGGCGAAGTGCCGGTAATCGTGGGAATCGGGGCGCTGCGCACCTCCGACGTTCTTCATCTGGCAGAGGATGCACAGAACGCTGGCGCGGCGGGGCTCCTGCTCGCGCCGGTGTCCTATCAGCCACTTACCGAAGACGAGGTGACAGGCCTCTTCGAAGCGGTATCGGCGGCCAGCTCGGTGCCCGTCTGCCTCTACGACAATCCCACCACCACCCGGTTCACCTTCACCGACGAGCTCTATGCCCGGATCGCGGCCCTGCCCCGCATGGCGGCAGTGAAGATTCCACCGGTTGCCGTGGAACGCGCGGCCGACCGGGTAGCGCAGGTTCGCGCCGTCCTGCCGCCGGATGTGGCTCTGGGCGTCAGCGGCGACGAGTTTTCCGGCCCGGCGCTCTGCGCCGGCGCGGACGTGTGGTTCAGTGTGCTGGGCGGGACCCTGCCGGAACAGGCCGTGGCCATCACACGGGCTGCCCAGGCCGGCGACTCCGCCGCTGTCCGGCAGCTGTCCGGGCAGCTGCAGCCCCTCTGGAACCTGTTCGGACGGTACGGCAGTCTGCGGGTGGTGTCGGCTATCGCCGCCCAGCTGGGGCTGCTGCCGGTGGGGAACCTGCCGGCACCGCTGAAACCGCTGGCGGTTCAGACGCAGAGGGAAATTTCAGGGGTGCTGGCGGGCCTCGGTCTGCTCTAATGTCCGGGGCCTTAGGCAGCCGTAATGGAGGCATCCCTGCACGGACTTTGAGATAACGCCCTACACCGCCGGGGCCGGTGCGTCCCGTTCGCCTAGTTCCTTGGCCAGGTTCCCGGCAGCCTGCGCGTCGCTGGGACCCGCACCGCCGGAACCCGTGTCGCCGGAACCCTCCCGGGCCGCCCGCATCCCCAGATAGATGGTGTCCCGGGCGAACGGCAGCCGGGCGAACCGGATCCCGGTGGCGTCCCGCAGGGCATTGGCCAGGGCGGGAGCCACCGGGTTGAACGGGCTCTCGCTCATGGACTTGGCACCCATCGGCCCCAGCGCATCGTCGGTCTCGGCGAAGAACACCTCCGTGCGCGGCACGTCGGCGAAGGTGGGGATGTGGTACTGGCGCAGGATCCGGGTTTCCACCGTGCCCTCGGCGTCGATCCGCACCTCCTCATACAGCGCAGCGCCGAGCGCCTGGGCAATGCCGCCCTCAATCTGGCCGCGGCACTGCACCGGGTTCATCACGACGCCGGCGTCCGCGGCATGCACGCTCTGCAGGATCCGCAGCTCGCCGGTGCCGGCGTTGACCGCCACCCGGAAGCCCTGCACATTGAAGGCCACCGAGCGTGGCGTGCCGCCCCAGCGGCCCTCGGCGGACAGCTCGATCTCCTCGGCCTTGGCGCGGGCGGCGACGTCGGCCAGCGGGATCCGCTCGCCGTCGCACTCCACGCAGTCCGCGAGCAGCTGCACCTGGGCCGAGGTGTTGGAAAACAGCGACGCCGCGAAGCCCTTGAGCAGGGTGGCCAGTTCCTGCGCGGCCGCCAGCGAGGCCTTGCCTGCGACCACGGTGCCGGTGGAGCCGTAGGCACCGGTGTCGTGGTCCACCAGATCGGTGTCCGACTGGCGGATCACGATCCGGTCCGCGGTGGTGTGCAGCGCGGTGGAGGCCAGCTGCGTGTGCACGGTGGTGGTGCCGTTGCCAAACTCGGAGGTGCCCACGTCCAGCCCGTACCGGCCGTCCTCCTGCAGGGAGATCTTCGCGTGGCTGATGTGCCCGCGCGGCGGCACGGTATCGATCATGGCGACGGCGGTGCCCTCGCCGATCAGCCAGCCGTCGCCGTCGTCCGCGCCGTCGACGACGTCGGCAGCGTCACCATCGGGACCAGGCGCAGGCCCGGACGCCGCGGGTAGCTGCGCACCGGAGGTTTCCGGCCGCTGCCGTCCCTCGGCCAGCGCGCCGGAGACCAGGTCGATGCACTGGTCCAGCCCGTAGCTGCCGTAGAGCACGTCCTCGGCCGGTTCGGGGGCGGTGGAGACCATGTCATCACCCTTGGCCACCACGTTGCGGCGGCGGAATTCCAGCGGATCCATGCCCAGGCCGCGGGCCAGCTCGTCCATGGCGGATTCGATGGCGTAGATCATCTGGCTCAGCCCGTAGCCGCGGAACGCGCCGGAGGGCAGCGTGTTGGTGTACACCGAGCGCGCGTCCACCTTCTTGTTCGCGCATTTATAGACGGCCACGGATTCCCCGCAGCCGTGGAACATCACGCCGGGCGCGTGGTTGCCGTAGGCACCGGTGTTGGCGGTGACGTCCAGCGCCAGGGCGGTCAGCGTCCCGTCCGCCGCGGCACCGGCGCGGACATGCACGGCAAACGGATGCCGGGTGGTGGTGGCGGTGAACTGTTCCTCGCGGGTCAGTTCCAGCTGCACCGGCCGGTTCAGCTTCAGCGCGGCCAGCGCCACGATGTCCTCGGTCAGCATTTCCTGCTTGCCGCCGAAGCCGCCGCCCACCCGTCCGCTGAGCACCCGCACCGAGGCCGGCTTCAGGCCGAACACCCGGCACAGCGCGCGGCGGATCAGGAACGGCACCTGCGTGGAGGTGCGCACCACCAGGCGGCCCAACTCATCAAAGGACGCGATGGCGCCGTGCGTTTCCATCGCCACGTGCTGCAGCCGCTGGCTGACATAGGTGTTCTCATGCACGACGGCGGCTGCCGCGAGTCCGGCCTCCGCGTCGCCGAGCTCGGAGTGCAGTTCCGCCACGATGTTCCCGGCCGTGCCGGGATGGACCTCGGGGGCGCCGTCGGCCAGCGCGGCGTCGGTATCCAGCACCGCGGGAAGCAGCTCGTATTCGACCTTCAGCGCACGCACGCCTTCCGCGGCGGCACCGACGGACGCGGCGACGACGGCGGCCACCCGCTGGCCGCGGAACCGCATCACGGTGTCCAGGATCTTGGTGTCATCGGGATCATCGGTGTGCAGTTCGTGCTGGGCGGTGGAGAAGAGCTGGTCCGGGGAGTCCTCGTGCGTGAGCACTGCTTCGACCCCGGGGACGGCCAGCGCGGCACTGGTATCAATCGAGACAATCCGGGCGTGTGCATGCGGGGACCGCAGGATCTTCATGTGCAGCAGTCCGGGCAGCTCGGCTGCGGGCACGTCCAGGGTGTAGCGGGCGCGACCGGTGACAATGTCCCGCCCGGCCGGGGCCGGAACGCTGGTGCCGACGGTCTTCGCCGCGGGGGTGGCGACGGCGGGTGCGGCGGCGTCGCCGGGAGCCGAAGCGCCGCCGTCGTCGGGCACATCCACATGCCGGTGCCCGCAGACCGCGTCGCCGATGGCGCGGTAGCCGGTGCAGCGGCAGAGGTTGCCCTTGAGGTTCCGTGGCAGGTTGGCCTTCTGTTCCTCGTCGAAGGTGGCGGCGGTCATCACCATGCCGGCGGTACAGAAACCGCACTGGAAGCCCTGCGCGTCTAGGAACTGCTGCTGCATGGGGTGCAGCCCGTCCTCACCGGCGAGGCCCTCGATGGTGGTGATTTCCCGGCCCTCGGCCCGCACCGCGGGGTAGAGGCAACTGTGCACCGGTTTGCCGTCCACGTGCACGGTGCAGGCACCGCAGTCTCCGGCGTCGCAGCCCTTCTTGACCCCAAGGTTGCCCTGCTCGCGCAGGAAGGTCCGCAGACACTGGCCGGGGAAGGGGATGGCCTCCACCTCGGCGTCATTGATCCGGTAGGTCACAGGGAACCCTCCTTCGGGGCAGGGATATTCGTGGAAGCGGGGGCGGCGGGGGCGGGAGAGGCCGGAGCCGGGGTTGCCGGGGCCAGAGAGGCCGGAGCGGCGAGTTCGGCACGGATTTCCTCCGCCAGCCGGTCCGCCATGTAATGCCGCCATTCGGGCAGGCCGTGCACATCGTCATGCCAGAGCGCGGGGTCGATGCTCCGGTCCAGTTCGGCGCGCAGCTCGGACCGGCTCGGCAGCTCGGCGAACCGCAGCTGGACCGGACGTTTGGTGGCGGCGGTGACGGTCAGGACAAACGTGCCGTCCTCGTCCAGCCGGCCGATCACCAGCACCCCGGAGCGGCCGAGGTTGGTCAGGGACAGCCGGCGGAATGCGGTGCGGGCGCGCAGTGCCGCCGCGGGCAGGGTGATGCTGCGCAGCAGTTCGCCCGGGGCCAGCGCGGTGCGGCCGTCGCCGATGACCAGTTCGGTCACGGGCAGCCGGCGCGAGGTGCCGTCGGGGGAGTGGACCAGTGCGACGCCGTCCAGCGCCGTGGTCAGCGACGTCATGGGCCCGGCGGGCAGGCCGGTGCAGATGTTCCCGCCCACGGTGGAAACGTTCCAGACTTTGAAGGAGGCAACAAAGGAATCGCAGCACAGGGGGATCAGGCCCAGGGCCGGCCACTGCTCCCGGGCCGCTGCCGGGGCTGCGTCGGGGAAGGCGAACAGCTCGGCGATGGTGCAGGTGGCAGCAATCTCCAGGCCGGCGTCGGACACCGTCAGCGGTTCCCAGCCGGCGTCGGTGATATCCAGCAGGCGTGCCAGCGTGTCGGAGCCGTAGGAGAAGAGCACCGTCCCGCCGGCCATCCAGGCATCACCGGGGCGCCACTGCTGCGGATCCGCAGTGCGGATGACGTCGGAAACGGTAGGCATGTCCATGGTGGTCCCTTAGCTGGCGTGAAGTCGGTTGTACGGATGGATGGGCCCGCTGCGGGTGCGCAGCGGCTGCCCGCTGGCGACGGCCCCGGAGCGGGCGGCAACAATTTCGGCGAAGACCGACAATGCGGTTTCCTCCGGCGTCCCGGCGCCGATGTCCAGCCCGATGGGGGAGTGCAGCTTCTCCAGTTCGCCCGGGGTCAGGCCCGCGGCGCGCAGGGCGGCCATCCGCTGTTCGTGGCTGCGCCGGGATCCCATGGCTCCCACGTAGGCGAGGCTGCCGCGCAGGGTCTCGGCCAGCACCGGGACATCGAATTTGGCGTCATGGCTGAGCACGCAGACCACGGTCCGGGCATCCAGCTTCCCGTCCGCAGCCTCGCGGCGCAGGTACTGGTCCGGCCACTGCACCTGCACGTGGTGCGCGGCGGGGAACCGGTCCGGGGTGGTGAAGGCGGGCCGGGCGTCGCAGACGGTCACGTGGTAGCCCAGCAGCCGGCCCTGCCGGGCCAGGGCGGCGGAGAAATCATTGGCGCCGATCAGGATCAGCCGCGGCGGGGCGAGCCGGGATTCCAGGAACAGGACGGGTCCGGGCTCGCACGCAGCGTCGGAGCTGCCGCCCGCGGGCCCGGGTCTGCCCAGGGTCGAGCCGCCCAGACCGGGTCCGTCCAGTTCGACGACGCCGGTGCGTCCGGCCGCGAGCAGCGGCGCAATCCGGGCGGCGGCAGGCGCGGGGTCCGTGCCCAGCATCGCGGCCAGGGCTGCGCCGTGGGCGGCGAGGAGTCCGGCACCGGTGGCTCCGGCCGGGTCGGTGACGAGCAGCGGGGCGGCAGGTCCGCCGTCGGCAGCTGCGGCGTCGAGGGATCCGGCGGCGGCGGCTCCGGCATCGATCCGCCGGATCAGGGCGCAGGGGGCGTCGGATGCGGGGAGCGCAGGAATGCTGCCGGCCGCGACGGGCTGGATCAGAACCTCCAGAACGCCGCCGCAGGTCAGGCCGACGGCGAAGGCATCGGCGTCGCTGTAGCCGAAGGTTTCCACGCGGGAACGGCCCTCGGCGAGAACCTCCTCGGCGGCAGTGACCACGGCTGCCTCCACGCAGCCGCCCGAGAGGGAACCGGTGATTTCTCCGGTTCCGCTGATCACCATGGAGGTGCCCACCGGGCGGGGCACGGAGCCGGAGGCGCGCACGATGGTCGCCACCGCACAGGGGACGCCGTCCGCCGTGGCGGATGCCAGCGCATTGAGCATGTCCAACACTGCGGCCTACCCTCCAGCAACACCTGCCGGCGGCAACCGCCACCGGCTAACCCAGTAACCAAAGCGGTGAGTTCCCCCTGCCGGGTCACCGGGCAGAGGCCTTAAATCCGCAAAACTAATGACTAAAAACGAAACATATTACGGCGCGCATTGATCCGCCCCGGGGGCGGAAAAGAATGCATATTCCGGCACCCTCAGGAAACGATGAATGCCGCAATTGCTCCGGTAATTGCACGGAAGCCTACCACGCAGTCCCGCCGGGCGGGACACCTCGCCGGTTATGACGCGTCCGGCCGCCGGTCGGTCTTGTCACCCGGTGTCAGCACCCGGGCCGGCCGCCGGGCGGTGTTATCTCCCGGCGCCGTCACCGGCGCCGTCACCCGGGCGGGAACCCCGGGCCGGACGCCGGGCGGTGTCGTGGCCCCGCGCCGTCACCCGGGCGGTCACCCGGGCGGGGTGGCACCTGCTGCCCTCCCGCCGGGACAGCAGGAGGTACCCCAGCAGCGCCGTGCCCCAGAGCAGGAACAACGGATCCCACAGCCAGGCGTGGCCGATTATCGCGGCCCGGTCATAGCCGGACTCCGGACGGATCAGCCCGGCGAGCACCGCGTTGGCCACCACTGTGTTCGCCCCGCCGTAAAGCACCAGCAGCACGGCCCCGGCCCAGCTCAGTGCGCGCCACAGACGGGGCCGGGGCATCCTGCCGTAGGCCACGGCCACCGGGATCAGCGCTCCTGCGGTCTTGGCCAGAGCCACCAGCCCCAGCAGCAGGCCGGTCCGCAGCGGGTCATCCCGGGACTGCTGGACCGCCCATGAGCCCACCGTGTCCAGCAGCTCCTGGCCGCCCGCGGCCCAGTACAGGCTGAACACGGCATGCACCAACCCCGCGGCACAGGCCGTCCAGACGCACGCTCGACCCAGTTTCCGGCGGGTGGGGGAGTCCATGGGGAATCCAATCGCTGTCCTGGTGTTGGACCCGGAATCTTCCGCGGGCCAACACGTCACATTTTCCGGGAAGGTGCCTCCGTCTGGGTAGGGTGGGCCCGTGCGGACGGTCAGGCCACCGGCGCACAGCCGGCCCGCCGAGTACGGCCCGGAACGCAGAACCGGCCTCTTGGATCAGCAGACAAGTCCACTGAGCTGGCCCCGGGAGGGGTCTGTCTGCCCAAGGATGTTCCATGACTGCTTCAAAGCCCGCCGCCGCACCTACGGCCGCCGCCCATGCCGCTGAACCCGCCGCCGTCGTTCCCGCCGCCGTCTCCGCCTCTTCACCCGCCCGCCTCTGGATCAAGAATCCGCTGGCCGCCTTCACCGCCAACGGGCTGGACGCCGCCGGCGGCCTGGTGATCGAGAACGGGATCATCGCCGAGGTGCTCGCCGCCGGACAGGCCCCGTCCCGGCCCTGCAGCGAGGTTTTTGATGCGTCCGGCCACGTGCTGCTGCCGGGGCTGATTAATACGCATCACCACTTCTACCAAACGCTCACCCGGGCCTGGGCGCCGGTGGTGAACACCCCGCTGTTCCCGTGGCTGAAGAACCTGTATCCGGTGTGGGCGCGTCTGACCCCGGCGGATCTGGAACTGGCCACCACGGTGGCCCTGTCCGAGCTGCTCCTTTCCGGCTGCACCACCGCCGCCGACCACCACTACCTCTTCCCGGACGGGCTCGAGGACGGCATCGACGTGCAGGTGGACGTGGTGCGGAAACTGGGCATGCGGGCCATGCTCACCCGCGGTTCCATGACATTGGGGGAGGACGACGGCGGCCTGCCGCCGCAGCACACCGTCCAGGCTCCGGAGGTGATCCTCGAGGACAGCCGGCGGCTGATCCGGGACTACCACGAGCGCGGGGACGGCGCGGTGATCCAGATCGGACTCGCGCCCTGTTCCCCGTTCTCGGTCACCCGGGACATCATGCGCGACAGTGCCGCGCTCGCCGAGGAATGCGACGTCCGGCTGCACACCCACCTGGCCGAAACCATGGATGAGGAAGCCTTCTGCCTGGAGATGTTCGGGCTGCGGACGGTGGATTACCTGGAGAGCGTCGGCTGGCTGGGGGACCGGACGTGGCTGGCACACGGCGTGCACTTCAACGACGACGAGATTGCCCGGCTGGGAGCCGCGGGCACCGCCGTCGCCCACTGCCCGACGTCGAACATGCGCCTGGCCAGCGGCATCGGCCGGATGGCGGAACTGGAGGATGCCGGTGCTCCGGTGGGGCTGGGCGTGGACGGCTCGGCCTCCAATGACGCCTCGAACCTGATCCTGGAGGCGCGGCAGGCCCTGTATCTGCAGCGGCTGCGCTACGGCGCCGAAGCCATCACGCCTGAGCGTGCGCTGGGCTGGGCCACCAAGGGGTCGGCGCGGGCGCTGGGCCGGGAGGATGTGGGCGAACTGGCGCCGGGCCGGCAGGCGGACCTGGCGATGTTCCGGCTGGATGACCTGCGTTTCTCCGGCAGCCATGATCCGCTCTCGGCCCTGCTGCTCTGCGGTGCGGACCGGGCGGACCGGGTGATGGTCGGCGGTGCCTGGCGGGTGGTCGACGGGGAACTGCCCGGTGTGGATCTGCCGGAGCTGGTTGCCCGGCACACCGCGGCGGCCCGGCGGATGATGGCCGGGTAGGCGGTCCTTACAGGGGTCTCACGGGCGCCTCGCGTGCTCGGTCCACATGCCGAAGGACACCCCGGTTGGATCCCGGAAAATGCCGAACCACCGATCGTCGCCACCCAAAGCCACCCTGGCTCGCTCTACCTGGCCGCCCAGCGCCACAACACGGTTGAGTGCTGCCTCAAGATCATCGACCGCCACATACAACCGTGGTCCTGCAGATGGAGCAGGTGCAGGCGGGGCGGCCCGTTGAAGCCCGCCGATTCCTCGACCGTCGGCCTTGATGATCCAGTAGTCCGCACCCAATTCCGTGTCCGCGAAGGCAGGCTCAAAAGACCAACCTGACAGCGCTGCATGAAACTGCTGAAAGAGCTCCGGATCGGTTGTCTCGACTTCCCACCACACCACCTTGTCCATGGGCTCATGCTAGGGAAAAGCAAGCAGGCCACGACCCACAACACGCCCGGGTGGGGGGGCTGATGGGGTAGGGGTTGGGGCCAGACGGGGCAGGGGTGGGGCTGGCTGGATGGCCCGCCGGGCAGGGTGGGGGTCGTTCCTGGGCCCGTTCCTTGGTTCGTTCCCGGGCCTGCACAGGATCCCACCGAGTGGGACTGCTGTTATTGGTGGGACCCCTCCAGCACCACCAGTATCAGTCGGTGGGAGGGTGTGCGGGGGAGCGGCTGGATGTTGTCCCGCCGGGCAGGGTGGGGTCGCTCCCGGACCCGTTCCTTGGTTTGCTCCCGGACCCCTTCCCAGGCCCGCGTTCCCGGGCTGGTTCCTTGGCTCGCGCCCGGGGTCTGCACAGGATCCCACCGAGTGGGGCTGCTGTTATTGGTGGGACCCCTCCAGCACCACCAGTATCAGTCGGTGGGAGGGTGTGTGGGGGAGCGGCTGGATGGCCCCCGGGCAGGACGCCGAAGCCCGGAGATTGTCACCGGCAGACGGACACCCACGCAATACTTTCCCGGAAAAAGTCGAACGATTACCGCCGAATTTACCGGCCCGAAACATAAATCAGTTTTATTCCGACGCAAAGACATGTTTCTTGACAGATATGACGTACCTCACCCAGACTGTCCGGCATATCTATTCCGTTTGCAGGAAACATCGAATCAAGTCGGCGCCGCCGATGGTCAAGGGTGTTCAGCGCCGGCAACGGACGAGCTCTACCTGAAAGCTGACACCCGTGCCCTCAGAACCCCGTCACGAAGACGCCCCGGACTTCCTCACCGCTTTCAACGCGGCACGGAGAGCCGACGCCGAAGCCATGCTGCGTCCCTGCGTGGACGTTGATCGCTGGTGCAACGAGGTCGCCGCGGCCCGGCCGTTTGCCACCGCCGGAGAACTGCTCAGCTTCGCCGAGCTGGCCGCCCCGGACTTCACCGAGGCGGAAATCGAAGCGGCCCTGGCACACCACCCGCGGATCGGCGAGCGCCCGGCAGGTTCCGGCACCGAAGCACGCTTCTCCCGCAGCGAGCAGGCCTCCGTCAGCGGCCTTGAGGATGTGCAGGACCGGCTGCTGGCCGGCAACCGTGCCTACGAGGAGAAGTTCGGCCAGGTCTTCCTGATCCGTGCCGCCGGCCGCAGTGCCGAGGAAATCCTGGCCGCCTTGCAGGAGCGGCTCGGGCACACCCCCGCCGAGGAAGTCCCCGTCATCGCAGCCCAGCTGCGGGAAATAGCCATTCTGCGTCTGGAAGGACTGCTACACCCATGACCCGCAGCCACGTCACCACCCACATCCTGGACACCGGGGCCGGCCGTCCCGCCACCGGCGTCGCCGTCTCCCTCTGGGCCGCCGGCGGGAACGGCTGGGACCAGGTCGGGGAAGGCACCACCGACGCCGACGGCCGGGTGGGCAGCCTGGGCCCGGAGCAGCTCACCCCGGGCACCTACCGGATCGACTTCGCCACCGGCGACTACTTTGCCGCCACCGGCACCGAGACTTTCTTCCCCAGCGTTTCCCTCACTTTCGCCCTGACCGACGCGACCCAGCACTATCACGTACCTCTGCTGCTGAGCCCCTTCGCCTACTCCACCTACCGAGGAAGCTAAACCCATGACAGAAACCACGCAGGCCACCACCGCAGCCCGGATTGTCCTCGGCAGCAACCAGTACGGGAAGGCCGAGGTGCGGCTGGTGAAGGTCACCCGTGACACCGCCCGGCACCAGCTCGAAGACCTCAGCGTCACCAGCCAGCTGCACGGCGACTTCGAGGCCGCGCACACCGAGGGCGACAACGCCCACGTGGTGGCCACGGATACACAGAAGAACACCATTTACGCCTTCGCCCGCGACGGCGTCGGCTCGCCGGAGGCGTTCCTGCTGCGCCTGGAGCGGCACTTCACCGGCGGCTTCGAGTGGGTATCCGGCGGCCGCTGGGCCGCGGAACAGTACTTCTGGAACCGGATCAGCGACCATGACCACGCCTTCGCGAAGGACAAGTCCGAAATCCGCACCACGGTGCTCGTCTCCGAGGGCGGCCGGCAGCACCTGGTCTCCGGCATCAGCGGCCTGACCGTGCTGAAGTCCACCGGCTCCGAGTTCCACAGCTTCCCCCGGGACCGCTACACCACGCTGGCCGAAACCACGGACCGGATCCTGGCCACCGACGTGACCGCCAAGTGGCGCTACGCCCCGGACACGGACCTGGACGCGCTGGACTTCAACGCCCTGTACGCCTCCGCCCGCACCCTGCTGCTGGACGCGTTCGCGAATACGCACTCCCTGGCCCTGCAGCAGACCATGTTCGAGATGGGCAAGGCCGTTATCGCCGCGCATCCGGAGATCGCCGAAGTGCGGCTCTCGCTCCCGAACAACCACCACTTCCTGGTGGACCTGGCGCCGTTCGGCCTGGACAACCCCAACGAGGTCTTCTTCGCCGCGGACCGGCCCTACGGCCTGATCGAAGCCTCCGTGCTGCGCGAAGGCGTGAACTCCGACTCGCCGGTATGGAATACCGTGGGCGGTTTCTGCTGATGGGCCGCAAACACAGCACCGCAACCGCCGGCGGCGCGCCCGCCCGCCCGGAAGACGCCCGCCTGCCGCTGGGCAGCACCTTCGCCTACGGCTTCCAGCACGTGCTCACCATGTACGGCGGCATCATCGCCCCGCCGCTGATTGTCGGCACCGCCGCCGGACTGGATTCCGCCGACGTCGGCATGCTCGTGGCCGCCTGCCTGTTCGTGGGCGGCCTGGCCACGCTGCTGCAGACCGTCGGCATCCCGTTCTTCGGCTCCCAGCTGCCCCTGGTCCAGGGTGTGTCCTTCGCCGGGGTAGCCACCATGACCGCCATCCTCGACGGCGGCGGCGGCCTGCAGTCCGTGTTCGGTGCGGTGATTGTCGCGTCCCTGATCGGCCTGCTGATCACCCCGGTGTTCGCCAAGGTGATCCGCTTCTTCCCACCGGTGGTCACCGGCGTCGTCATCACCACCATCGGCCTGACCCTGATGCCCGTGGCCGCGAACTGGGCCATGGGCGGCAGCAGCGCCGCCCCGGACTACGGCAGCGTCTCGAACATCGGCCTGGCCGCGCTGACCCTGCTGCTGGTGCTGCTGCTGAGCAAGCTGGGCAACTCCACCATCTCCCGGCTTTCGATCCTCATCGCCATTGTGCTGGGCACCGTCTTCGCCGTCGTCACCGGCAAGGCCGATTTCTCCGCCGTCGGCACCGGTGCGATCTTCGCCGTTCCGGAACCCTTCGCCTTCGGCATGCCGACCTTCGAGGCCGCGGCCATCATCTCCATGGTGATCGTGATCCTGGTGACCCTGACCGAGACCACCGCGGACATAATTGCGGTGGGCGAGATTGTGGAAACCAAGGTGGATTCCAAGCGCATCGCCAACGGCCTGCGCGCGGACATGCTCTCCAGCGCCCTGTCCCCGGTGTTCAACTCCTTCACCCAGAGCGCCTTCGCCCAGAACGTGGGCCTGGTGGCCATCACCGGCGTCAAGAGCCGGTTTGTGGTCAGCGCCGGCGGCCTGATCCTTGTCATCCTGGGCCTGCTCCCGGTCCTGGGCCGGGTAGTGGCAGCGGTGCCGACGCCGGTACTTGGCGGCGCAGGCATTGTCCTGTTCGGCACGGTGGCGGCCAGCGGCATCCGCACCCTGGCGAAGGTGGACTACCGCAACAACATGAACTTCATTATCGTGGCCACGTCCATCGGCTTCGGCATGATCCCGATTGCCGCTCCCACCTTCTATGACCAGTTCCCCACCTGGTTCGGCACCATCTTCCACTCCGGCATCAGCTCCGCGGCCGTCATGGCCATCCTGATGAACATCCTCTTCAACCACATCCGCACCGGCAACTCCGAGGATCCCTCGGTCTGGGCCGAAGGTTCCAACCGGATTGTGCGCATTGAGGACCCGGCGGCGCTGAAGGACGGCGACCACATGCAGGACGGGAAACTGCTCGACGCCGACGGCCAGGAAGTCCCGCTGGCCACCACCGGCAGCACCGAAAACGACCCCCACTAGGACCGTGACCGTGAAACCCTCCACCGCCCCCGCACCCGCGCCCGTCCTGGGCGACGGCCACCTGCACCGCCTGGACGCCGTCCTGGCGGATACCGACCGGCTGCTGGCCGCCGCCTACCCCGGCGACGCAGGTACTCGGCAGCCCGTGCACACCGTCTACATTCCGGCCGACCGCTGCGTCCCGGCCCTGCCTGCCCACTGGGGCCGGGAGGGCCTGGCCGCCGCGGCGGCGCAGGGATCGCTGACGGACCTGGCAGCGGTGACGGGGCTGGATGCGGACCTCGCGGCCGCCGTCGTGCCCCTGGTTGAAGCGAAACTGCAGAGCGAACCCATCGAGGACCTGCGGCTGGACTTCGAGGACGGGTACGGCGTGCGGCCGGACGAGGAGGAGGACACCCACGCCCGGCAGGCCGCCGCCGCGGTGGCAGCGGCCGTGGCGGACGGGACCGCCCCGCCGTTTGTCGGCATCCGCTTCAAGTGTTTCGAGGCCCCCACCCGGGCCCGCGGCGTGCGCACCCTGGACCTGTTCCTGGCCGGCCTGCTTGCGGCCGGGGACCTTCCGGAGGGCCTGGTCCTGACCCTGCCCAAGGTCTCCACGGTGGAGCAGGTGGAGGCCATGGTCTACACCTGTGAACGGCTGGAGGAAGCGCACGGGTTGGAACCGGGCCGGCTGCGGTTCGAGGTGCAGGTGGAAACCCCGCAGCTGATCCTGGCTGCCAACGGCACGGTGCCCGCGGCGCAGCTGATCCACCGCGGCAAGGGTCGGATCTCCGCACTGCACTACGGCACCTATGACTACAGCGACTCGGTGCAGATTGCCGCCGAATACCAGTCCATGGAGCACCCGGCCGCCGACTACGCCAAGGCCGTGATGCAGGTGGCCGTCGCCGGCACCGGCGTCCGGCTCTCGGACGGCTCCACCAACATCCTGCCGCTGGGCAACCCGGAGGAGATCCGCGCCGCCTGGCAGCTGCACGCCCGCCTGGTGCGCCGCTCCCTGGAACGCGGCTTCTACCAGGGCTGGGACCTGCATCCGGCCCAGCTGCCCACCCGCTTCCTGGCCACCTACGCCTTCTACCGGCAGGGGTTCGACGCCGCTGCCCGCCGGCTGCACACCTACGTCGCCAAGCTCGAGGGAACGGTGCTGGACGAGCCGGCCACCGCCCGCGCGCTGGCCCGGTTTGTGCACCGCGGACTCCTCTGCGGAGCCCTCACCGAGGAGGAAGTGGCCGAGGGCACCGGGCTGACCGGCGTCGAACTCGCCGCCCTGGCCCATCCCAAGGCCGCTCCGGCCACTTCCCGCCCCACCACGTCCTGACCTGCAACATTCCCCACCCCCAAAGAAGGTCCGCTAGATGAATACCCCTCAGTCCGACTCCCCGCGCTACTACGCAGCCGCCGGCGGCCTGCCGGGCCAGACCGAGCTGCTCACCGGCCGCGCCGTGGTGACCGAGGCCTACACCGTGATTCCCCGCGGCGTGCTGCGAGACATTGTCACCAGCGTGCTGCCCGAATGGACTGACACGCGCACCTGGATCCTGAACCGGCCCGTGGCCGGCGGCGCCACCACCTTCGCCCAGTACCTGGTGGAGGTGGCACCCGGCGGCGGCTCCCGCGCGCCGGAACCGGAAGTGACAGTGGAATCCTTCGTGTTCGTGCTGGAGGGAACCCTCACCGTCCGGCTGCTCGGCCGGGACCATGTCCTGACCCCGGGCGGCTTCGCTTACCTGCCCCCGGAAGCCCTGTGGAGCGCCTACAACGAGGGCAGCGAACCGGCCAAGTTCCAGTGGATCCGCAAGGCGTACCAGCCGCTCACCGGCCACACGCCGCAGCCGCTCTTCGGCAACGAGCAGGACATTGAACCGAACGCGATGCCGGACACGGACAACAAATGGCGCACCACCCGGATGATTCCGGTGGATGACGTGGCCTATGACATGCACGTGAACGTGGTGACCTTCGAACCCGGCGCGGTGATTCCGTTTGCCGAGACCCACGTGATGGAACACGGGCTCTACGTGCTGGAGGGCAAAGCGGTGTACCGGCTGAACCAGGACTGGGTGGAGGTTGAGGAAGGGGACTACATGTCCCTGCGCGCCTTCTGCCCGCAGGCCTGCTACGCCGGCGGCCCCTCGAACTTCCGTTACCTCCTGTACAAGGACGTCAACCGCCAGGTCCTGCTCGGCGGCCGGTAATGACGGCGTCCGACGGCGGCCCGCTGGCCGGGTACTCGGTGAACTGCTCCACGCTGTTCACCGAGCTGCCGCTGCTCGAACGCCCTGCCGCCGCGCGGGCCGCCGGGTTCGGCACGGTGGAATTCTGGTGGCCGTTCGAGGAGCCGGTACCTGCCGAAGGGCAGATCCGGGAGTTCGAGGCCGCCGTCCGCGACGCCGGCGTGCAGCTGGGGGCGCTGAACTTCTACGGAGGGGACATGCCCGCCGGGGAGCGCGGCGTGCTGTCGCTGCCGGACCGGGGCGATCAGTTCCGGGCCAACACGGCAGTGGTGGCCGGGATCGGGGAGCGCCTGGGCTGCCGGCTGTTCAACGCCCTGTACGGCAACCGCAGCACGGGCTGCACCCCCGAGGAGCAGGACGCCGAAGCGCTGCGGAACCTGCGTGCCGCCGCCCGAGCCGTCGCGCCCTTCGGCGGGACGGTGCTGCTTGAACCCCTCAGCGGTGCCCCGGACTACCCGCTGCACACCGCGGCGGACGCGGCAGCCGTACTGCAGCAGGCGCACGACGCCGGGGCGGAGAACGTCGCGCTGCTCGCGGACTTCTATCATTTGGCGGTCAACGGCGAGGATGTGGCCGCGCTGATTGCTGACGACGCGGCGCGGTTCGGGCACGTGCAGATTGCCGACGCACCCGGCCGCGGCGCACCGGGCACCGGCAGCCTGCCCCTGGCCCGGTGGGTGCGGGAGCTCCGCGCCGGCGGGTACGCGGGGGATGTCTCGCTGGAGTACTTCGCGCCGGCGGACGGGATGACACTGCCGGACGGCACGTCCCTGCAGGATTTTTTGGTAGCCGGTGACACATCGCCGGATGGTGTTTCTTCAACGGAGGTTTAGTGATGGGTAGTTCGTCAGCGCAGGAAACGCATTTCGACCTGGTGATCCGCGGCAACGCCGTGCTCACCCCTGAAGGGACCATCCCCGCCGAAGTGGGGGTGCGCAACGGGGTGATTGCCGCCGTCGTTCCCCTGGGCACCGGACTGGAAGGTGACCGGCTGATCGAGCTGGCCGCGGACGAGACCCTGCTGCCCGGCCTGGTGGACACCCACGTGCACGTGAACGAGCCCGGCCGCACCGAGTGGGAGGGGTTCGCCTCCGCCACCCGTGCCGCCGCCGCTGGCGGGGTCACCACGCTGATCGACATGCCGCTGAACAGCATTCCGCCCACCGTGAGCGTGGAGGCGCTGGACATCAAGCGCGCCGTCGCGGCCCCCCAGTCCGCGGTGGACGTGGGCTTCTGGGGCGGAGCCGTGCCCGGCAACCTGGCGGACCTGCGCCCGCTGCATGAGGCCGGCGCGTTCGGCTTCAAATGCTTCCTGGTCCATTCCGGCGTGGACGAGTTCCCGCACCTGGAACCGGCCGAAATGGAAGCGGCGCTCGCCGAACTGAAAACCTTCGACGCCCTGCTGATTGTGCATGCCGAGGATCCCGCGGCCATCGCGGACACCCCGCCGGGTGCGCAGTACTCCGGGTTCCTCGCTTCCCGCCCGCCGGCCGCCGAGAACACGGCCATTGCGGGGGTCATCGACGCGGCCCGGCGCACCGGCGGCCGGGCGCACATCCTGCACCTGTCCTCCGCCGAGGCTCTGCCGCTGATCCGCACCGCCAAGGCCGACGGCGTGCGGCTGACCGCCGAGACCTGCCCGCACTACCTCACGCTGAAGGCGGAGGAGATTCCCGACGGCGCGACGGCGTTCAAATGCTGCCCGCCGATCCGCGAGGATGCGAACCGGGAACAGCTGTGGGACGGCCTGGCGGACGGGACCATCGACTGCATTGTCTCCGACCATTCGCCCAGCACCCTGGATCTGAAGGACCTGGAGAACGGGGACTTCGGCGTGGCCTGGGGCGGGGTTTCCTCGCTGCAGCTGGGCCTGGCACTGATCTGGACGGAGGCCCGCACCCGCGGAATCAGCCTGGAGCAGGTGCTGCGCTGGATGTCCGCCGCCCCGGCGGAACTGGCAGGCCTGGACCGCAAGGGAGCCATTGCCGAGGGCAACGACGCCGACTTCGCCGTCTTCGCCGCGGAGGACACCTTCACCGTGGATCCGGCTGCCCTGCAGCACAAGAACCCGATCACGCCCTACGCCGGAAAGCAGCTGACCGGCGTCGTCCGGCGCACGCTGCTCGCGGGCGCCGACGTGGACCCGGCGGCACCCGCCGGCCGGCTGCTGCGCCGCGGCGAGGCTACCGGCGCCTAGGAGCGCCTGACCTGCGGGCCCCGCCCTTCTGCGCACCCAGCTGGACCGCGGGCCCTCCCGGGTCGCTTGCCCTGCCGGGCAGCAGGAGCACCCCTGGATGCTCCTGCTGCCCACACCAGCCGGTGATGGTGGCCACATGACGCCCGTCGCATTTTAGTAACTGCCAAGCCTGAAAGTAGTGTCTTCTTATGGCCCCATTTCGAAACAGCCGCGCTGCTGCGCTCCCCGCGAAACTTTCCCGTTCCTGGCTGCTCGCTTCGGCAGCCGATGAAGCGAACTTTGCGCCGGCGCTGGCGTCCGAGGCCGATTCGGTGGTCTTCGACATGGAAGACGCGGTGCCTGCGGACGGCAAGGCCGAAGCCCGCGAGCGGGTGGTGGAGGCACTGTCCACCGGCATGACCGCCTGGGTGCGCGTCAACGGCATCGAAACCGATTACTGGGCCGATGACCTGGCAGCACTCTCCAAAGCCCCGGGACTGCGCGGCGTGATGCTCGCAATGACGGAAAAGCCCGAGCAGGTCACCCACACCGCCATGCGGCTGCAGGCCGGCACCCCGGTGCTCGCCCTGGTGGAATCCGCCCTCGGTATTGAGAACGCCACGGCCATTGCCAGTGCTCCCGGCACCTTCCGCCTCGCCTTCGGCGTCGGCGATTTCCGCCGCGACACCGGCGCCTCGGACGAGCCGATGGCGCTGGCCTATGCCCGCTCCAAGCTCGTGGTCGCCTCCCGCGTGGGCCAGCTGCCCGGCCCCATCGACGGACCCACCGTGGGTGCCGTGGGGGAGCCCCTGCTGGAGGCGTGCAAGGTCACCCAGAGCATGGGCATGACCGGCAAGCTCTGCCTGATGCCCGAGGCCACGGACTACATCAACCGCGGACTCTCGCCCAGCGAATCCGAAATCACCTGGGCACATGAGCTGCTCGAAGCGCACGCGGCCGGTGCCGTGGTGGGCGACGGCTCCTACCTGCCCCGCCTGGCCCGCGCGCAGAAGATCTCCTCGCT
This sequence comes from Arthrobacter sp. MDT1-49-2, assembly GCF_059090185.1. Lineage (NCBI taxonomy): Bacteria > Bacillati > Actinomycetota > Actinomycetes > Micrococcales > Micrococcaceae > Arthrobacter > Arthrobacter sp. MDT1-49-2. The sequence goes on along the minus strand of NZ_JBNHFK010000010.1, from coordinate 5,560 downwards.
GGCGGACTCCTACGGACTCTGGAACGCGTAGGGATTCCTTCCCCAAACCTCGAAGCTGCGGCGCCCCCGTGCGGGTGCCGCAGCTTCTGTGGTTAAGGCCTGTGGATAGGGGACCGGGCCGGGTCAGCCGGCAGCATCGGTGCGCTCCAGCAGCTGCAACACCATCCGTGTGAAGGCGAACGAAGCATCCATGTCGAAGTCCGGCTGGCTGATGTCTGCGAACAGGTGCGAAGCGCCCATATACAGGATCAGGTCTGCGTCAGGGCTGGATGCGGCCAGGTTTTCCGCGGCATCCAGGTCCCCCTCCTCCGCGAAGTACGGGTCCGCGTCCATGCCGTGGATCTGAACGGGCACGCCTGCCGGCCAGGTATCGCCGTAGGCGCCCAGCGGCAGGCAGGCGCTGACCAGCACGGCACCGCGCGCACCGGGCCGGGTCTGCGCCAGCCGCTGTGCCGGCATCACGCCCAGCGAAAAGCCGATATAGACCAGCTCCGGCGGGAAGCGCTCGGCAATCTGCACGCCCAGCTCCTCGATGGCGTCCATGCCGACTTCCTGCGCGTACTCAACGCCTTCCTCCAGATCACCGAAGACCCGGCCGTCATAGAGGTCCGGCACCGTGACCGTGTGCCCGGCTTCGCGCAGCACCTCGGCAAAGGCATCCATGCCGGCCGTAAGGCCAAGCGCGTGGTGGAACAGCAGCACATTGGCCACGGGGGACTCCTAAGGTTCGACGAGGATGCCGTCCTCGTCGGCAAACAGCGTCGCGCCGGGACGGAAGGTGACACCGCCGAACTCTACGGGCACGTCTACCTCGCCGGCAGAGTTCTTGGCGCTCTTGCGCGGATTGGAGCCCAGCGCCTTCACACCCAGCGGCAGCTTGGCGACGGCGGAGCGGTCGCGGATGGGCCCGTTGATGACGACGCCGGCCCAGCCGTTCTCCACGGCGGCGGCGGCAATCATGTCCCCCATCAACGCGGTGTTCAGGGACCCGGCGCCGTCGATCACCAGGACCGCGCCGTTGCCGGGGGAGTTCAGCAGGGACTTGATCAGCCCGTTGTCCTCCAGGCACCGGACGGTGCGGATGGGGCCGGTGAAGGCGGTGTGTCCGCCCAGGTCCTGGAACTGCAGTGAAACGGAGGCCAGTTCCTCGCCGCGCTCGTCATAAAGGTCAGCTGTGCTCAGTCGGGTTTCCATGCCCACTACTGTGGCAGAGCGCACAGGGCCGGACCGAACTGCCACGCCGGATCCGGCAAGGTTTGCCCGGCAGGTTACGCGTGCGTCTGCCGGGCGTGGGCCTTCAGCAGGTCCACTACCTCGAGCAGCTCGGGCACGGAGCGCGAACGGTCATTGCGGTTGTCCTGCGGCCAGCCGCCGGGCAGGCCCTCGTTGTAATACAGTCCGTCCGCGAGCAGCATGATCGCCCGGGAAATCGCCGGATCGCCCACTTCCTGCTGCACCAGGTCAAACCAGCTGTGGTGGATCTCCTTCAGCAGGTCCGAGGCCACCGGGTCGGAGGCCTGGGCCAGGCGCACCACGCCGATCAGGGCGCGGTCCAGTTCGCTGCCCACGTAGACCGAACCACGCACCAGGTACCGCGACGGTCCTTCCGGATCCTCACGCATGGTCTGCAGATCCGCGGCGGCCAGCTCGCGCAGCTTCTCGATCAGGGCGCCCGCCATCGCCTCCTTGTTCTTGAAGTGGTACAGCAGCCCGCCCTTGGAGACTTCGGCGCGGGCAACCACGGCATCAAGGGTGGCCCCGCGGGGGCCCTCGTTGATGAGCAGCTCTTCGTAGGCGTCAAGGATGCGGTCCCGGGCGGGACGAGGGGTGGACATGCTTTTACGCTACGCCATCAGGCGACATATAAGCGGCAATTTGGGAACCGTACAGTCTAGACGGTACAGTAGATGGTCGGGGTTTTCCCGTGCCCAAAAACAAAGCTGATGTATCAGAAGGAGGATGCCGTGCTGGCCGTCCAGGAAAAGCCCGCAGTAACGCGTGCAGGTAAGCGCGAATGGTGGGGGCTCGTTGTCCTGATGCTGCCGGTGCTGCTGATCTCCATCGACAACAACGTGCTCAGCTTCGCCATCCCGTCGTTGTCGCAGGCGCTGGCGCCCACCGGCGTCGAACTGCTGTGGATCGTGGACATCTACGCCCTGGTCCTGGCCGGACTGCTGGTCCCCATGGGCAGTCTCGGCGACCGGATCGGCCGGCTGAAGCTGCTGATGATCGGCAGTGCCGGCTTCGGTGTCTTCTCCCTGGTGGCGGCGTTTGCGCCCTCGGCCATGCTGTTGATTGTTGCCCGCGCGCTGATGGGTGTCTTCGGTGCCATGCTGATGCCCGCCACCCTGTCCCTGATCCGCAACATCTTCGAGGACCCCTCCCAGCGCAGGATTGCCGTGGCCATCTGGGCGGCAGGCTTCTCCGGCGGCGCGGCCCTCGGCCCGATTGTGGGCGGCGTCCTACTGGAGCACTTCTGGTGGGGCTCGGTGTTCCTGCTCTCCATTCCGGTGCTGCTGCCCCTGCTGATCTTCGCCCCGATCCTGCTGCCTGAGTCCAAGGACCCGAGCCCCGGGGCAGTGGACCGGCTCGGCGTGGTCCTGGTCATGGGGGCCATGCTCTCGGTCACCTACGGCATCAAGACCTTCGCGCACGACGGCGCCGGCGCGGGACTTCCGTTCATCGCCGCCGGCCTGGTGCTCGGGTACTTCTTTACCCGCCGCCAGCTGTCCCGCGAGAAGCCGATGCTCGACGTGCGGCTGTTCCGGAACCCCGTTTTCAGCGGCTCCATTGCGGCGAACCTGCTCAGCCTGTTCGCCATGGTCGGCTTCATCTTCTTCCTCTCCCAGCACCTGCAGCTGGTGGTCGGCCAGACACCCATCGAGGCCGGACTGACCATGCTGCCGGGCCTGGTGCTGACCATCATTACCGGCCTGGCCGTGGTGCCCCTGGTGAAGCGGGTCCGCCCGGCCGTGGTGGTGGCCGGCGGGCTGCTGTTCAACGCCGCCGGCTACGGCCTGGTGTTTGCGGCCGGGGAGAACGTCACCGTGATGACCCTGGTCGTTGCGTTCCTGCTGCTCGGTGTGGGCGTGGGGGCGGCTGAAACCATCTCCAATGACCTGATCCTGGCCAGCGTTCCGCCCTCCCGCGCAGGATCCGCCTCTGCCATTTCCGAGACCGCCTACGAGATCGGCTCCGTGCTGGGAACCGCCGTGTTGGGCAGCATCCTCACCGCCGCCTATCGCAGCGGCGTCTCTGTCCCCGGAGGACTGAGCCCGGAGCAGACGGCTGCCGCCGGGGAAACCCTGGGCGGCGCGGTGCACGTGGCCGAAGGACTGCCCGCGGAGCAGGCGGCGTCACTGCTGCATTCGGCGCAGGTGGCCTTCGATTCAGGTGTCAGTGTCACCACGCTCATCGGTGTGATCACCATGGTGCTCGCCGCCATCGGTGCCGGAATCCTGATTCGCCGGGTGCCGGCCCACCGCTGACGGTCTGTCCCGGGTGTGCGATTCCGGGGCACCCGTGTGCCGTGATCCTGATCTGCTGCCCGGACCTCGAGCCGGGACCTCGCGCCGCAGTCTGGTGCCCCGTCCCGGCACGTCCGGCCCGGTGTAGCTAGTCCGGTGCGGTGGTTAGTCCCGGTGCGTCCGGGCAATCAGCACCGGGCAGTAGGCATGAGCTGCCACAGTGTGACTGACGGAGCCAAGCAGCAGCCCGGCAAATCCGCCGCGGCCGCGGTTGCCCACCACCAGCATTTCTGCTCCGCGGCTGGCCTCGATCAACACCCGTGCCGCCTGGCCGGCTACTGCCTCCCGGGTCAGGCCCTTGGGAACGCTGGTGCCCTCAAAAGCGGCGTCCACCGCATCCGACAGGGCCTGCTCGGCCTCAACCTGCGGGGAGAACTCCGAGGTGGGGAACGGCATGGCCAGCATTGCCGGGTATTCCCAGACAGTGAGCGCCTGGATTTTGCAGCCGAGCAGCCCGGCGAGCCGCGCCGCCTGCCGCAGGGCCTGGATGGACTCCTCGGACCCGTCCATACCCACCACAATCCGTTTCCGGGATGCCTCAGCCATGGGGGTTCCTTTCAAGGGGCGGCCAGATACCAAGTAGTGTGCGCGTTCTGTATGCGTCACGGCCAGAGCAGATGCGGGCAATCTCCAAAAGATGGCGCAGATGTCCGCACGTCACCGCTCCGCCGCAACCGACGTCTTCGTGCTCACCGCTCCGCCGCAACCGACGTCGTCGTGCTCACCGTCCTGAAGCGGCCGTGCTCCGACGTCGTCGTGCTCCCGTCCTGCAGCGGCCAGGCCCCGACGTCTTCGTGCCACCGTCCTGCAGCGGCCGTGCGCCAGCCCCTTCGTGCTCCCCGCCGTCGTCGTGGTCCGCCCCGACTTGAGCCGGAACGACTCTCGGGCATAGGGTAGTAAGCATACTTACGTAATCGTGAGTGACCGCCTTTTGCGGCGGCCCCGACCGGACCGCCCGAATGGACTGACCTACCGAAAGTGGGAACTTCTATGACAAACGGCAACAACTCGGACCAGTACACCTTCCAGAACCCGGTAGACCGCTACCCGAGCATCGCTCCGCCGGTGCAGGACCAGAGCGAGCCCGGCCTGGATAAGGACATGACCCCGCACGTGGACCACGGCGAGGACACCTACCACGGCACCGGCCGGCTGGAGGGCCGCAAGGCGCTCGTGACCGGCGGCGACTCGGGCATCGGTGCGGCCGTGGCCATCGCCTTCGCCCGGGAGGGCGCCGACGTCGCCATCTCCTACCTCCCCGAGGAGGAGCCCGACGCGCAGCACATTGCCGAAGTCATTGAGAAGACCGGACGCAAGGTCGTGAAGCTTCCCGGTGACCTCAAGGACGCCGAATACTGCGCGCAGCTGGTGGAAGACGCCGTTGCCGGCCTTGGCGGGCTGGACATCCTGGTCAACAACGCCGGCAAGCAGATTGCGGTGGATAACCTCGAGGACCTCTCCGACGAGCAGCTGGACCACACCTTCAAGACGAACATCTACTCGTTCTTCCGGGTGACCAAGGCCGCCCTGAAGCACCTGCCGGCGGGTTCGAGCATCATCAACACCACCTCGATCCAGGCCTACGAGCCGTCGCCGAACCTGCTGGACTACGCCAGCACCAAGGCTGCGATCAACAACTTCACCAAGGGCCTGGGCCAGCAGCTGGCTCCCAAGGGCATCCGCGTGAACGCCGTGGCGCCGGGTCCGTTCTGGACTCCGCTGCAGCCCAGCGACGGGCAGAACAAGGAAGACCTGCCCGAGTTCGGCCAGAGCGTTCCGTTGGGCCGCGCCGGCCAGCCGACCGAACTGGCTCCGGCCTACGTCTTCCTGGCGTCCCCGGAATCCAGCTACGTGATTGGCGAGACGCTGAACGTCAACGGCGGCACTCCTTCGCCGTAACGCCTGCAGTCACATGCAGTGCGCCACAGGGGCCCCGCATTGAACTGCTCCCCGAAAGTTGGACTGAGAAATCAGTTCTAACTTACGGGGAGCAGTTCTATGCCTGCGCGCAGTTCATTGTCCGAGGACCAACG